>CAISYT010000238.1 GCA_903889785.1 uncultured Caulobacterales bacterium | reverse complement strand
GGGTGGCGCTGGCCCGCGCCTGCGTGACAGCCTCAAGCACCGAGGCCTCCTGCTTTGCGTAGCCCTTCACCGTCGCCACCAGGTTCGGGATCAAGTCGGATCGGCGCTGATACTGGTTCTGCACCTCGCCCCAGGCCGCCTTCACCTGTTCGTCGCGCGTCGGAATCGTGTTCACGCCGCAACCGGTCAGCATCAGCGCCAAGGCTGGGATCAGCAGCAGGCGGTTGAATTTGAAAGCCATCGTCAGTTCGTCCTCCGTGCGCGCCTACGGCCGCGCTTATGCGAATGAATGTCGGTGTCCGGAAGCCTTCGCGCAAGGCCTGCACCGTCGAGGCCATCTTAATGACGCTTGGCGCTGCCGGCTTGATGAAGATCAATAGGCTTAAGGGCCCAAAACGCCGGCCCAGCCGCGCGCCCTGCGGGTGCCACAAATGCTAACGGCGGCCCTTTGGCCGCCGTCATCACAATCCTCAGAGGGCCCAGGCGAGGAACCTGGGTCTCCTGTCTGGTCGAAGGCGCGCGATTCGACGGTTCTTAGCTCGTGCGCAGCTTCACGATGTCAGGGAACTTACCCCAAAGCGCCTTGCAGGCGGCGTCGGCGGCGCGATCCTCGGCGCTCTTATCGAAGCAGATTTGCATCTTGGTGATGTCCGCTTCCTGCATCGACTTCATCTTCAGCAGCACGTGACAGCCGGGCGTCCGATCCAGCATGTAGGTGGGAAGGTTCAGGCAGCTGCCCAGTGTCGGAGTGGTCCAGGTTTCCGGGCCGGGGACGGTGGCCGTCGGGGAGACGACATTCGGATTCACCGCCGTTTCGGGACGGTCAGGCGTATAGGGGGTCAATGCGGAAGCCTGCGTCGCGCCAAGAGCCATTACGGCGGCAAGAGCAAGCGCGGCAAATTTGATCGAATTCATCAGTCCTCCAATTTATTTTTGTCTTGGGCCCGCCAGTCCGACGGCCTGAAAGATCGAGACGCGGATCATAAGCACGGCTAGCTTTGGGCGTCAAAAGGCCGTGTGCGTCAAGACCGAGAAGCCGACTTAGAATCGCTTGAGCGCTAGAATAAGCCGCCCTTGCCGTTAGCCTTTCGCTTATTGGCTTTCTTGGCCTTTAACGCCTTCACGGGTGCCCCTTCACCGCCGTCCAGGGGCGGGGTCCAGGGCGTCGAATCCTTGGAGGGTGGTTTGAACCCATCCTTTTTGAAGCCGTCTTTTTTGAAGTCCGGTTTCTTGGAATCAGATTTCTTGAATTCTGTTTTCTTGAAGTCAGGCTTCTTGAAATCCGGCCGCTTGAATTCCGGCTGAGGCACCGACTTGGCGAATTCCTCGCGCAGGAAGTCGTCGTTCCGCGCTGGCGCAGCGGGCGGGCGGTCGCGCTTTTCCTTGCGATCGGCATAGTTCGGCTTGGCGCGTGGCACACGCTCTTGCGGCGCATCGTTCTCGCCCGACATCGCCCGGTGCCGTGACGACGATATATTCCGATCCCGCGGCGGCGGCGGGGCGTCCTCGCCCAATCGCTCGATATTCCCGCCGTCACCGCCACCCTTGGCTGCCACGGCCTCAAACTGCTCGACAACTGTTCCTGAGATCTGGAATCGGGTTTCGCGCTCAAATATGCGGATCGCACCAATCTCGTTCTTGGTCACGTGGCCGCGCCGGCAGATCATCGGCAGAATCCAGCGCGCTTCGGCGTTCTTGTTCCGTCCGAAATCGATGCGAAACCACACTGCATCCTCGAACCCCGGTCGCGGTAGCTCGACGCGCGGTTCATAGGGGCCGTTACGGTTGCCGGGTTCAACGCGCCCGCCATAGGGCTGCGGCTCAGGGCCGGAGTCCGAAAGGTCTTCTGGGGCGGGCATCTGCGTTCGCGCCAGCTTGATGTAGGCCGTGGCGATATCTTCCGGCGACCGCTGGTCCATCAGCACCCGCGCCGCGGCCAGCTCCTCCTCGGAGGCCTCTGCCGCTGGCTTGACGTCTGCGATCACCCGGGCCTCGTCCTGCGCCCGGATGTCCTCGGCCGTCGGCGCAGCCTGCCAAACCGCCTCAATCCGCGCGGATTTCAGCAGCAAGTCCAGACGTCGCCGCCTTGGGTGCGGCACGAGGATCACGCAAACCCCCTTGCGCCCGGCACGCCCGGTGCGGCCCGACCGGTGTTGCAGCGTATCCTGGTTATTGGGCAGGTCAGCCTGGATCACCAGGTCCAGGTCCGGGATATCAATGCCACGTGCTGCGACATCGGTCGCAACGCACACGCGCGCCCGTCGGTCGCGCAAAGCCTGCAGTGCATGGGTTCGCTCGTTCTGGGTCAGCTCTCCAGATAGAGCAACGGCGCTGAATCCACGCTCCACCAGACTGGCGTGTAGTTTTCGTACTCCATCGCGTGTGGCGCAAAATACGATGGCCGCGCCGGATTCAAAAAACCGCAGCACATTCACCGTGGCCAATTCCACCTCGCTCGGCGCGATGCGGATGGCGCGGTATTCGATATCGCTATGCCCTTCCTCACCCGAGCCGACGGTCAGCCGCAGGGCGTTGACCTGGTAGGCACCGGCCATGGCGACGATGGGCCTGGGCAGAGTGGCCGAAAACAGTAAGGTGCGCCGCTCCTTGGGCGCGGCGTCTAGTATTTCCTCCAGCTCTTCCTTGAACCCAAGGTCAAGCATCTCGTCCGCCTCGTCCAGGATCACGGCCTGCAGGCTGCCGAGCTGCAATTGGCCGCGCTCCAAGTGGTCGCGTAGACGCCCAGGCGTGCCGACCACGATATGGCAGCCAGCCTCCAAAGCCCGCCGTTCCGCGCGCGGATCCATCCCGCCGACGCAGGAAACCACCTTCGCCGCCGCATAAAGCCATTGCAGCTCTCGCTGCACCTGCATGGCCAGTTCCCGGGTCGGTGCGATCACGAGGGCATTAGGGGTAGCGGCCCGTCCCAGTGTGCCGTCGGCGGCCATCAGGGTCTGGGCCAGCACCAGGCCGTAGGCGACGGTTTTGCCCGAACCCGTCTTTGCCGAAACCAGCAAGTCACGGTCGGATGCCTGAGGTTCCAGAACCGCCAACTGCACGGGAGTCAAGGTCGAATAACCGCGCGCGGCCAGCGCCTGCGCGAGGGCGGGATGAATTTGAGTTGGGAACATTCGCGCCTTCTAGGCCCAAAACGTCGTCACTGATAGGTACCCACCAAGACTCAGTCCGTCAGTCGCCTTACTGCAACTATGGCGACTCTCGCGTCGTGACTGATGCCACTGCACCGTCTCTACCGCCAGCGACAAAGTCGCACGAGTTTTGGCGTCATGACGCCCTGTTAGACAAGTTCGAATCCGGTTTTGCGCTTTCCGTGCCCATCAGACGAAAGCACTAGCCGGAACGGCAGGCTATCTCGCCGATGCCACCGACAGTTCCGTCATCGGTAGCTTGCCGGTCCGGCCTACATTGACCGACCATCGCGGGAGAACCAACTGGTCTAGTGTGGCCTAGCGTTGACCGTTGATCGCCATGTCGAACAGATGCGCCTGGTCGCGCGGCTGAGACCGCCAGTACTGCGGCGGTGCCTGCACCGTGGCACCCAGGGCCGCCGCGGCATGCCACGGCCAGCGCGGGTCGTAGAGCATGCCTCGCGCCAAGGCGACCATGTCCGCCTGGCCGCTGGCAACGATATCTTCGGCCTGATGGGGATCGGTAATTAGGCCGACCGCCATGGTCGGCACGCCGACCATGGCGCGGATATCCTGGGCGAACGGCACCTGATAGCACGGGCTCAGCGGTATCTTCTGCAACGGCGAAAGGCCACCCGACGACGCATCGATCCAGTCGACACCGCGACCCTTAAGCGCGTGCGCAAAGGCCAGGCTCTGTTCAAGGTCCCAGCCGCCCTCCACCCAGTCAGTTGCCGATATCCGAACGCCGACGGGCCGGTCTTCGGGGAAGACGTTGCGCACGGCGTCGAACACCTCCAGCGGAAAGCGCATCCGATTCTCAAGCGTCCCGCCGTAGCCGTCGTCCCGATGGTTCGACAAAGGTGAGAGGAATTCATGCAGCAGATAGCCGTGGGCGGCGTGTAGCTCGAGACCGTCAATACCCAGCCGCGCCGCGCGCAGCGCTGCGGCCGCGAAAGCCTTACGAACCCGATCCAGCCCGGCGAAATCCAGGGCCGCTGGCGCAGGCTCGCTCGCCTTGTAGGCTAGAGCCGACGGCGCAACCGGGGTCCAGCCGCCCCCAGATACGGGGATTAGCGCCCCACCTTCCCACGGAACATGGCTCGAGGCTTTTCGCCCAGCATGCCCTAGCTGCATCGTCACCGCGATCGGCGAGTGGGTTCGGATGGCCGCCAGAACGGGCACCAGGGCCTCGGCGCAGGCATCGTCGAACAGGCCAATATCAGCCGGCGTGATGCGGCCCTCAGGCTCCACCGCCG
Source organism: uncultured Caulobacterales bacterium (assembly GCA_903889785.1). GTDB lineage: Bacteria > Pseudomonadota > Alphaproteobacteria > Caulobacterales > Caulobacteraceae > Caulobacter. The sequence continues at coordinate 4,784 of CAISYT010000238.1, read as the reverse complement.
TCGCCTCGATGCACAGCATCCCAGCGCCAGACAGGGCCAGTTGTCCAAGATGGATCATGTGCCACGGCTGGGCATGCCCGTTCTTGGCCGAGTACTGGCACATTGGCGAGACAACTATGCGGTTACGCAGGGTCATGCCGCGCAAACTCAGAGACGAAAAAAGAGCGCTCATCGTTAGTCCTCGAACCGTCTCCTCATACGATTGAGGAAGTTGGTAGGCCGGGAGGGGTTCGAACCCTCGACCATTCGATTAAAAGTCGAATGCTCTACCACTGAGCTACCGGCCCACTCGCAGCCAGGCGCTAGCCAAGCCGAAGCGGCGCGGACCATAGTGGCGTCGCCCCCCCCGGGCAAGGCATCGCCCGCCTTTTGCACCAAACCATCTCAGCTAATCGCTTAACGTGGTGAAACCCGCACCCGCGGTCTAAGCTCCCCAGATGAACAGGCTTGCCGCCCTCGCCTGCACCGCACCGCTGCTGCTGGCCGCCTGCGCCAGCACGCCGCGACCCCAGGGCCATGTCATGACAAGTGCTCAGACCAACACCGCCGACCTCAGCGGTGCCCTCACCGCCCCCCCTGCGCGATCTCGCCCTCCTGCGCACCCAAATCCCGCCAATTCTGCTCGAAGCCCTGAAAAACTCCTACCTGCCGCCCGATCCGTACAACTGCTCTGCGATCAGCACCCAGATTGCCACCCTCAATGACGCCCTAGGTCCTGATTACGATCAGCAGGAGGCCACCGCCGATACCGGCCTGCTGGCCAAGGGTAACAAGGCCATCCTCGACGCCGCTGCTGGCGCGGCGCAGGATATTATCCCGCTGCGCAGTTAGGTCCGCCGCCTCTCCGGCGCGCAACTACACGACAAGCTTGTCGCTGACGCCATCGCAGCCGGCGGCGTCCGTCGCGGCTACCTCAAGGGCGTTGGCGAAGCCAAAGACTGCGCCACAACAATCGAAAAATCGCCGAACCCGCCGCCCTTTTGAGACCTAGACGCGCACCCGCTGTCGCGCCTTGAAATCACGCCTAAACGCATCCAGACGTCCCTCAGCGATCGCCGCCCGCAGCTCGGCCATCAACGCCTGGAAGAACGCCAGGTTGTGCCAGCTCAGCAGCACCTGCCCCAGAATCTCCTGGCTCTTCACCAGATGGTGCAGATAGGCTCGGCTATAGTCGCGGCTGGCTGGGCAAGCGATAGACGCGTCCAGCGGCTGGTCATCATCGGCAAACGGTGCGTTTTTCAGGTTCACCGGCCCTTCCCAGGTCCAGGCCTGCCCATGCCGGCCGCTGCGGGTTGGCAACACGCAGTCAAACATATCCACCCCACGCGCCACCGCCTCGACGATGTCGATCGGCTTGCCCACCCCCATCAAGTAACGCGGACGGTCAACGGGCAGCATGCCGGGCGCATAGTCTAGCACCTCGCACATCGCCTCATGCCCCTCGCCTACCGCCAGCCCGCCGATAGCGTAGCCGTCAAATCCGATTTCGGTCAGGCGATCAGCGCTTTCCTTGCGTTGATCCTGGAACGTCGATCCCTGCTGGATACCGAACAGCGCCTGGCTGTCCCGCGTCCCGAACGCGGTCTTGCAGCGCTGCGCCCAGCGCGCCGACAACAGCATGGCCTCGCGCGCCCTGTCCGGTTCCGCCGGCCAGGAAACACATTCATCCAGCTGCATCACGATATCGCTGCCCAGCAGGTCGGCCTGGATCGCAATACTGCGCTCAGGACTCAGCACATGCCGCGAGCCGTCGATATGGCTTGCGAAGGTTACCGCCTCCTCGGTCACCTTGCTGATGTTCGACAGGCTCATCACCTGAAAGCCACCGCTGTCGGTCAGGATAGGCTTCTCCCAGCCCATGAATTTGTGCAGCCCACCCAGCCGCTGCACGCGCTCGGCCGCGGGGCGCAGCATAAGGTGATAGGTATTGCCCAGGATGATGTCCGCGCCAGTCGCGGCGACCTGGTCGGTGGTCAGGGCCTTTACCGTCGCCGCCGTACCCACCGGCATGAAGGCGGGCGTACGGATTTCCCCGCGCGGGGTGCTCAGCACGCCGGTGCGCGCTGCACCGTCGGTCGCCTTGATCTCAAACGGAAATGTCATCGCGCCGCGCGCCATAGCAGGCTGGAATCGCCGTAGGAATAAAAGCGGTATTCGCTCTCGATCGCATGCCGGTAGGCGGTCTTCATTGTCGTCTCGCCCGCGAAGGCGCAGACTAGCATAAACAGCGTCGATTTGGGCAGATGGAAGTTGGTCATCAGCCCACTGGCGGCCCGAAAACGATAGCCCGGCGTGATGAATATCGCGGTCTCGTCCATGAAGGGTGCCACCGTGCCGTCGTCGGCGGTGGCGCTCTCGATCAGCCGCAGCGCCGTGGTGCCGACGCAGATGATCCGCCCACCGGCCGCCTTGACGCCATTCAGCGCCCCCGCGGTCTCTGCACTCACCTCGCCCCATTCCGGATGCATGCGGTGTTGCGAAACCTCATCGGTCTTCACCGGCAGAAAGGTGCCTGCCCCCACATGCAGGGTCACAAAATGCGCCGAAACCCCGCGCGCCGCCACGGCCGCCAACAGGGCCGGGGTGAAGTGCAGTCCCGCCGTCGGTGCCGCGACTGATCCCTGCACCCGCGCATAAACCGTCTGATAGTCGGTGTGGTCGCGCTCATCCTCGCCGCGCTTTGCGGCGATGTAGGGCGGCAGCGGCATATGCCCCTGGCCGGCAATAGCCAGATCGAGATCGACGCCAGCGAGATCAAACACCAGGGTCACCTGCCCGTCCTCGGCCTTGGCCTCCACCGTGGCCTCGAGGTACGCGAGGTCACAGACGGTGCTATCCAGGTTGCCAAACCTCACCCGGTCGCCCGGCGTCAGCCGTCGGCCTGGTTTCATCAGCGCGGTCCAGCGATGGCCGTCCAGCCGCTTGAGCAGGGTCGCCTCAACGGCCGTCACATGCTCGCCGCGTGTTCGCACGCCATTCAACCGAGCCGCAATCACCTTGGTGTCGTTGAACACCAGGGCGTCGCCAGGCTGCAACAGGCTGGGCAGATCACTGACCCTCAGGTCCGCCAGCGTCCCGTCCGCCGTAACACCCAACAGCCGGGCGCTATCGCGCGGAACCGCGGGCCGCAGCGCGATCCGCTCATCGGGTAGGTCAAAATCGAATGATGACAGCTTCATCGCCCCCCGCTGGGCCATGCCCTTAGGCGAACGTCAAGACGCCGCGTACTAAGTTTGCCGCATGAGGTCTCAGTCAAAACCGCTGCTCTGGCTGGCCATCACCCTCGGTGCGGGTTGCGCGACCACTGATCGCGGCCCGAAGCGCCCGCGATCAGTCTTGAGTGAAACCTGAGTTGACTTTGTAGCGGTCGCTATTTCGGAGTTTTGGGCCTGAAAACGCGACAAAGCCCTTCACGACGCCCATCATCGGGCAGGCGTGAGGCTCTCTTAAATCAAGCTGAAACCGGCCCCGAAACCGGGCCGTCAGGGCGGTATACCGGCTAGAGGTCGGCTTCGACCTTCATCGAGGTGATCTTGCCGGGCGTGCGCGGCGGCTCGCCCTTGGGCAGGGCGTCAACATGCTCCATGCCTTCCGAAACCTCGCCCCAGACGGTGTATTGGCCATCAAGGAAACTGGCGTCGTCGAAGCAGATGAAAAACTGGCTGTTGGCGCTATTGGGATCGTTGGTGCGGGCCATGGAGCAGACGCCGCGGCAATGCCGATGGCGGCTGAACTCGGCCTTCAGGTTGGGCTTTTTAGACCCGCTCATGCCGGTGCCGGTCGGATCGCCGCCCTGGGCCATGAATCCCGGAATCACGCGGTGAAAGACCACCCCATCATAAAAGCCTTCGCGCGACAGCTCCTTGATCCGCGCCACGTGGCCGGGGGCCAGGTCAGGGCGCAGGCGAATCGTCACCGGGCCGCCGTCCAGAGTCATGATCAGGGTGTTCTCGGGGTCGTCGGCCATGGCTGCCTCCACAAAATGTTCGCAGCAGTTAGCGCACCTCGACCGGAACGTCGACCGAGCAAGGCCGGAAAACCAGCCCGCGGTCGACAAATATCTCGTTCATCCGTGCCTTGAACCAGGCGCTCTTGGTATCCACCACCCGAATTTCTGGTCGATCCGCTGGCGGCATATCGCTGGCAACCTGCACCTTGGTCAGGGTATCGCGGGGCGGTGCCACGGGCTCGCCGGTCTTGATCGACTTGACCACGTCCAGGCCCACCAAAACGCGGCCGTAGCCGGTGTAGGTCTTGTCCAGGCTAGGATTGTCATTCCGCATCAGGAAGAACTGGCTATTGCCGCTATCGGGATCGCCGTTTCGGGCGGCACCAATTACGCCGGCGCAAAAGGCGGCCCAGGCGGCGACCTTTTGATCCGCGTTTAGCGGGGCCATCATCGACAGCTGGCTCCAGACCGGCAACGAGCCCTGATAGCCGGTTTCCGTCGACACCACGGTTCCGGCCGAGACGAAATCGTCGCCCGGTGCCCGGCGATAGGTGAACTCGGCCTTCAGATTGGGCAAGTCGCTGCCGCCGGTGCCGTCGTTCTTCGGATCGCCGGTCTGGTCCATGAAGCCATCGACGACGCGGAAGAACTCCAGCCCGTCATAGAAATGCCGGCGCGCCAGGGCCTTAATCCGCGCCACCTGGGTCGGAGCGGCGAATGGGGCCAGTTCAACCACAACCCGGCCCTTACTGGTGTCGATCACCAGAAGGTTATCTGGATCGGGCGTGCGCCAGTCATTAGCGCCGGGCGGGGAAGGCGGCGGCGGCGGCGGCGG
>CAISYT010000237.1 GCA_903889785.1 uncultured Caulobacterales bacterium | reverse complement strand
TCCGGTTCCGGCTGAATTGCCGCACCCTGCGACGGTCGCTGCGGCGAGCCCCCCGCCAGCACCAGCCGATGGTTGGGCACCGCCGGCCCGCCGGATCGATCCGGCCGATGCCTTCTTCCAGCAGGCCAAATCCAGTCTCCCCACGCCGCGTTTGGCCGACGGGCATCCTGACCTGAACGGACAATGGAACGGCGGCTTCCCCTCGCCCGCAGAGCCCTATGCCCTGCGTCGGCGCGGAACCTTCGAGCCCGATCAGTTCGTTTTGCAGAAGGGCTCCTATCGCAACAAGCCGATCTACAAGCCTGAATACTGGCAAAAGGTCCGCGATCTTGATTTCAGCAAGGTCGATGTCGACCCGGTGTTCCGCTGTTTCGCCGCCGGCGTTCCGCGTCAGGGCGCGCCGCTGCGCATTATCCAGACGCCGAAGGAGCTTTGGACGATGAACGTCGCCTATGCCGGTGCCTTGGTGCGGGTGGTGCCAACCGATGGCCGCGCAAGGCCGGAGAGCGATAGCGACTATTCCTTCGCCCTGGGCATGCCACTGGGCCATTGGGATGGCGACACCATGCTTATAGAGTCGGTGGGCTTCAACGACGCCACCTGGCTGAACTGGGCTGGATATTTCCATACCGCCGCGATGAAGGTGACGGAGCGCCTGCGTCGGCAGGGCGATCTGCTGTTCTATCAATTCACGGTCGATGATCCGGAAGTCCTGGCCGAGCCGTGGACGACCGAAACCTTCGTTCGTCGGCTCAATCCCGATCCCCTGGCGGTGCCGGAAAAGTCGGATGAATGTACCGAAAATGACCTTGGGTCGATCATCGACCTCTATATGCGGGGTTAAGGCGCACAGGCCCGGGCCGGTCTAGGCGGCCGTTCGTGCGGCCTTTTCCGCCGCTCGTACCCGGCGGCGCGCTGCGGCTTGCGTCTTGTCGACGATGCGCCACGCCAGTAGGGCGATGATGATTGCGCCATAGACCAACTGCGAGCGGTGATCCGCCTTGACCATAAGCCAATAGTGCACGAGCCCCGCCGGCACGATCAGATAGATCAGCTGGTGCAACCGCTCCCATATAACTGGCCCCAGCCTGCGGCGCAGGGCATCGGTGGAGGTCACGGCTAGGGGAATGAGGGCCACGAAGGCGGCCATGCCGATGGTGATGAAAGGCCGCTTATAGATGTCCTTCAGGATCACCGGCCAGTCGAAGTAAAGGTCGAGCACGATGTAGCTCAGCCAATGCAGCAGCACGTAGGTGAAGGCGAACAGGCCCACGGTGCGCCGGTAGCAGATCAGCGTCGGCCGACGGAAAATCCGCGCCATCGGTGTGATGACCAGGCCAAGGATCAGAAAGCGCAGGCCCCATAGACCGAGATTGCGCTCGATATATTCGATCGGGTTAAAGGCGGTGACGCCAAAGACGATCACTGCCGGCAGGGGCGCGAGCAAAGCCAACCAAACGGCGATGTAGATCAGCCGCTTGTTCATGCGATCAATAGAACCGCTTCAGGTCCATGCCGGTATAGAGCTTGACGACCTGATCGGCGTAGCCGTTGAAGGGCAGGGTCTTGTGGCGGAAGAAGTCGCCGATGCGGCGTTCGCTCGCCTGGCTCCAGCGCGGATGGTCGACGGCCGGATTTACATTTGAATAGAAGCCATATTCGCGCGCGTTGATCATGTTCCAGCTGGTCTGGGGCTGGTTTTCGACCAAGCTTATTTTGACGATCGATTTGGCACCCTTGAAGCCGTATTTCCAGGGCACCACCAGCCGGATCGGCGCGCCGTTCTGGTTGGGCAAGGTCTCGCCATAGAGGCCAACCGCCAGAAGGGTCAGCGGATTCATGGCTTCGTCCAGCCGCAGGCCCTCGCGGTAGGGCCAGGGCACGTAGTTCTCGTTTTGCCCGGGCATCTGCTTGGGATCTAGCAGGGTGGTAAAGCTAACGAACTTGGCCTTGGCGGTGGGTTGCACGGCGTTGAGAAGCGCGGCCAGGGCGAATCCGTTCCACGGTATGACCATGGACCAGGCTTCGACGCAGCGGTGGCGATAGATCCGCTCCTCGATCGGGAAGCGCTTGATTAGGGCGTCGATATCGAACCGCTGCGGCTTGGCGCAGAGCCCATCGACGACGACGGTCCAGGGGCGGGGCTTTAGCGAGCCGGCGTTCTTGGCCGGTTCATCCTTGTCCGTGCCAAACTCATAGAAGTTGTTGTAGCCGCTTACGGCATCCTTGGGGGTCAAGGGCTCGTCGACGGTATAAGCGCTTTTCACCGTAGTCAGCGGTGCGGCCCTGGCCAGTTCCGGCAGCCCCAGTAGTCCGGCCGAGCCCATGGCGATGCCACCGGTCATGAACTCGCGGCGGCGACGATACAGCCCCTGGTCGGTGACGTCGTTCTCGCTCAGGTCAGCAGCATGACGGATTAGCATCGGAGAGACTCCCTATCGCGCCACACTATGATGCATAAGCGGCTAGAGTTTGTCGCTGTTGAAAGATTGGCGCTTGGCCCTGCGAACCGATGAATGGATTGCCCACGGCAAGGTCCGCGCGCGGGAAATCCCCGGCGGGCTGGAAATCACCGTCGATGGCTTGACCACCCAAGGCCGTTTTTACAAGCCGCTGATCCGCGAATTCTTCCGCACCACCTGGCGCGGCAGTCGGCCAGCGTTTGGCGACTTCAGCGTTTCCATCGGCATGGAATACACCGGTGATCCGCCCTGGCTCGATCTGGATAACCTGGCCAAGGCCATTCTCGATGCCATCAAGGGCTACGCCTTCCACGACGACGCGCAGGTTAGCCGCCTGCTGGTCGAGCGCCGCGCCGGCGAGCGCGAGCGCATCCTGATCCGTATAGAGAAGGTCTCGGCCGCGCCTGACTGACGTCCTAAACGGTGATCTCGCCGGGGTTTAAGGCTTTTAGGACACCCAGGGCGTCAGACCACCCCACAACCCGATCAAGCCCGTGAACGCGGTAAAGATCAGAGCCGTGCAGGTGAAGCGCAACTTGCGCCCCAGGGTCCAACTGTCGAGGCGCCGTCCACCCTTCCACACCAGCGGTGCCAGCAGCAGGTTCAGCACGCCCAGGACACCCGCCACCAGGGCACAGGCCGAGGCGGTGATGACCAGGACCCCGGGCCAGTCGTAGGACAGGCGCAGCCGGTCGCCAGAGCGCAGCACCCAGATCGCGAAACAGATTAGGGCGATCAGCCACAGCAACGATTGCAGGGTCTGGCTTAAGGCTGTGCGGCTCTGCACCATGGTCTGGCGCATGGGCTGGCCCAGAGGCGCGAAGAGGCCGCTGATAACAGCCAAGGCGCATATTCCCGTGGCGATGGCGAGCGTCGTCATCAGGCCCAGGCTGTCGAGCAGGCCTTGACGCTGGAATGTATCACCCCCCGTCGGGGCTAATAGGGTCTTGGCCCGGCCGCGGACATCGAAACCAAATACCACCGGCGCGGCACCGCCTTCGGCGTCGCGGAACAGTCCAGCGCGGGGGGCAGGCAGATAGGCATGTTTCTGGCCATCCATATCCACCACCAGGGTGCCATCGGGCTGGGCCGATACCGTGGCGCGGCCAAACAGACGGTCAACAAAGGCTTCCAGGCCCGCATAGGCACGGCGGTTGGTGAGGTATTTGCCGGGATAGACCTGGGGCGCTACGGGCGGTGCCTGGGCGGAGGGCGGCGGGCCGACCGGCGGCCCAAACATCTGGCGGACCAGGGCGGGTGCCAAGGTCTGGGTCAAATGCGCACCCCCTTCGCTGTTGGCCACAACGAATACGCCAAGGTTCAGCGACGGGATCAGCACCATATTCGAGCGGAATGACAGGGTCTGGCCGTCGTGGCCCAGGCCGCGCCGCCCGCCGGGCAGGGGCAGGTCTTCAAAGCCGGCGGTCCAGCCTGCGGCCTCTTGTGCTGGACGGTAAAGCGGGGTGCGGATCGCACGGTCCACAGCCGGCGAATAGACCGTACGACCCTCGAGGGTTCCGCCGGCCAGCAACAGGCTCATGTAGCGGCCCATGTCGGCAGGGGTCGCGCTGGCAGAGCCTGCGGGCGCGATCTGGCCGATGTATTCAAATGCGCGTGGGGCGAACTGGCCGTTTTGCCAGCCAAAGCCCTGCGAGACGTTTGCGGCCATCTCCGGCTTCATAGCCTGGGGGAGATCCGACCGGTTAGGATGGGGTTCGCGGAAGGTGGTATTGGCCATGCCCGTCGGGATCAGGATTTCCTCCTCGATCAGCCGCTCAAAGCTCTTGCCCTGCACATTGGCTACCGCCGCCCCCGCCAGACCCGCGCCATAGTTGGAATAGGACACCATCTGGCCTGGCTCACGCACCCGGCGGGGCTGTTCTTGGCGCAGGTAGAGGGTCAAGGGCCGCACACGCTGCCAGTCCCGTTCGTACAGTTGGCCCAGCGCTCGGTCCTCGAAACCGCCGGTGTGGGTCATCAGATCGCGCAGGCGCACCGGGGTCTTGAACCCTTGATCCTTCAACTGCAGCCGTTCTGGCAGGTAGAGGTTGACCGGTGCGTCCAGCCGCATCCGGCCAGAGCCAATTTCCCTCTGCAGGGCAATCCAGGTGAAGGTCTCGGAGATCGAGCCGATCCGGAACAGGGTGCGGTCCGGATCGACGGCGCGGCGCGGGCTGATGCGGTCGATGCCATAGCCCTTGCTGAGCACAATTTGCCCGTTTTGGACCACTACTACCGCGGCCCCAGCTAGGTGATCGTCTGTCATAGTGGCGTCGACCACGCCGTCGACATAGGCTTGCAGCTTCACCGTATCGACGGTGGGCCCGGCGGGTGGCGAGAGAACAGTGGCTTTCAGCCCCGCCGCTGAGGTGACGTTGACGCCGGCGGTGCGGCGGGCCTGAGTATAGAACCGACTGTAGGGATTGGCTGTGCGTGGCGCAGCGGCGGCCAAGGGCGGCCGGGCCGGTGTGGCACCGATCTCCGGCGTTTGGGCCGATGCGCTGAGGCCCAGCAGGCTTAAGGCGGCCAAGCCTGCGCTAAGGGTCAGGCGAAGGGCAGGTCGGGGTGGCAATTAACGCTTCCTTCGAACACCGAGAATGCCACCCGTAATAGAGCCTGGTCAGCCCGACGGGAAGGCATAGAGCGGTAGAAGCGGTTTGATCGCCGGACCAATCCACAGCTGAGGCTCTGACGGCGGGGTTGCGCCGGTCGCCATTTCCTTCGCGGCGATACAGGCGGTGGTGCGCTGGGCCAGGTTTACGAAATCATGCGCACCGGGGGCCTGCTCCAGGAAACACGTGTCGAAATAGGGGTATTTGTCGCTCTCACCACAGCCGAATGATGTGCGATCGGGCCGCGCGGCGGTGAAGATCATGCGGTCGTTGCGCTCAAGCCCCGGAATAAAGCCGCCGGAGAAACAGGCCGACAGCACCACGATACTGGGCCGCCCCGGACAGGCCGTGTCGATCATCTGCCTCAGGGTACCGGGCGTAATATAGCCCTGCTGTTCTGTGGTCAGGATCAGCCCACCCGGTATGCCGTGCGAGCTGTAATAGACCAGGCAGCCGCCCTTGGCCTTGCTGGCGGTTTCCAGCAGGCCATCGCGGATCATCGGTATGGCCGCCATACGCGGGGCCTGTTGCGGATAGCGGTCTGGCCGGGTGGAGAACTGCACCACATTGGCGGGAGTAAAGCCCATCTTGCCCAGTTGGGCGGCCACATCGCGGCGGGCGTTGTCGAAGGCTTCGCTCTCGGCACCGGAATGGGCGTGATAGTCGCCGGCGATGACCACGGCGGTCCAGTCGGCAAAGATGGACGCGGCACGGACCGGATGGGGCGACCCTAGCCACAGGCCAAGGATCAGGGCGGGGAGCAACAGGCCAGGAAAGATCGCGCGCCCCTGGCCCATCTATTTCTTCCGGAACTGGTCGAGCGAAACAACCTTGGGAGCGTCGGCGCTGCCTTCGCTCGGTGGCGCAGTCTGCGGGTGTTCGGGCTGTTCGGGTGGCTCGGGCATGGCCGTGATCTCGGCCTCGGGAGGATGGAACTGCAATACAAAATTGACCGACGGGTCAAAGAACCGGCTGACCGCTGTATAGGGCACCGAAAGACGCATGGGCTGGCCGCCGAACTTCAGGGTGACGGAAAAGAACGTCTCGCCCGGCGCCAGATCACGGTACTGGTGCTGTAGCACGATGGTCATCTCGTCTGGGTATTTCGCTAGCAGGGCTGGCGGCAGCGACACGCCCGGCGCATGGGTTTTGAAGGTCACGTAAAGATGGTGGGCACCCGGCAGCCCGCCTGGCCCCGCGGCGCGCTTCACGGCGGCCTTAACCACACCGCGCAGGGCATCCTGCGCCATGGCCTCGTATTGCATCAGGTCTTCCGGGCACGCGTCTGTTGGCATGGTCTGACCCTAGCGACTGTACCGGAGTCGGCAAGGGGCGTGGTGCTGGGATGATGAGAAAAAATTTGCCCAAATTCCCGCTGTTAAAAAGGCCATCGCTGCAGCGCCTTGGGACGACACAACGTGGTTTTTCGATGCGCTCGTGAAGTCAACCCTTGCTGACTGGGCTGGGGCTGTAAAGAGTATGGAAAGGGCCGCTAAAAGCTACGATGGCCAGAGTGCTATATATAAGGCGATAGAGATATTTTATCGTTTCAACGCCGGCGAGGTTTTGAACCCTAACGTCCTCGACGACATCGTCGGGACTGGAGAGGTCTTCTCAAACTATAGCAGTTGCTTCGTTCCGGCTGTCTATGTTCTGAGGGGCGAGGAGGCCGCCAGGGCCATGGCCAAGGGAGCGTATGAAAGCGGCTGTCCGCAAATCGGTATGGGTCGACTCGACCCGAACATGAGCCATCTCTTTTATTTCTGACGATAAGACCAAATCTCCCGGTCTGACGGTCTGAAATCTCAGCGCACTTTTTGAAGCGCCACCGCTGTTTGTGTGAAAGTGGGAGGCTTCTGTTGCCAGGCGCCTCCCGGGCCCCGCCTAGGGATCTGAACCCCTAGGACTTTAGGTCGAGTTCGCTAGCACCGCATTACGCGGCGATCGCATACTCTTCAGCGAAGTTATCGTTCGCATTTAGAAAATGGCCCGATGTCGGTGGAGCCATGCCGAGAGAAAGCAATCACCTTTACACATCTGTCGATGCTGATCGGCCCCGCACATCCCGGCGAAAACCCGGAGAAGATTTGGTGGAGCCGCCGGGATTCGCACCCGGGTCCAGTCTGCTTATTACGTGCGCGTTTATCTCCATAGTTCGGCGAACCGAACGCTGGGAATATAGGCGCTAAGCGGCAGAGGCGCCAGCCGTAGTGACGAGGACCCGCCTCGTTGCGCTAGATGCCGGCGCTGGGGCCGCGTTCGATGGACAGCACGCCGGTACGCGATAGCTCAACCAGGCCAAGCGGCCGCATCAGCTCTACGAAGCTGTCGATCTTCTCTGGGGCACCGGTCAGTTCGAACACGAAGCTTTCCAGGGTGGTATCGATCACCTTGGCGCGGAAGATGTCGGCTACGCTCAGGGCCTCGACGCGCTGCTGGCCCGACCCTTTGACCTTGATCAGTGCCAATTCGCGTTGCACCGCCGACGGATCGCCGGAGACGTCGCGCACCTTGCGTACACTGATCACCTTGGCCAGCTGGGCCTCGATCTGCTCCAGGGTATGCGGCGCACCACGCGTGACCACGGTGATACGGCTGGTGTGGCTCTTGCGGTCGGTCTCGGCCACCGTGAGGCTCTCGATATTGTAGCCGCGGCCCGAGAACAGCCCGACCACGCGGTGCAGCACCCCGGCCTCGTTGTCGACCAGCAGGGTGAAGGTGGCCAGACGGTCGGTCGCCGTTTCGGGCGTCAGGTCGTAGGCGGAAGCGGAATTGGTCATGGGCGTTTTTCCTAGACCAGCTGACGGCCGGCGGCGTCGATGACCGAACCGATATCGCGAATATCGTCTGGCAGGATCATGTCGTTGTGCGCCTTGCCCGACGGGATCATCGGCAGGCAGTTCTCGGCCTTTTCGACCCGGCAGTCGAAGATCACCGGACGATCCGTGTTGATCATCTGGAGGATCTTTTCGTCCAGGTCGACGGGGCTTTCGCAGCGGATTCCCACCGCACCATAGGCCTCGGCCAGCTTGACGAAGTCGGGCAGGCTTTCGCTGTAGGAATGGCTGTAGCGCTCGCCGTGCAGCAGTTGTTGCCACTGGCGCACCATGCCCATCCACTCGTTGTTGAGGATGAACACCTTGACCGGCAGGTTGAACTGCACCGCCGTACTGATTTCCTGCATGGTCATTTGGATCGACGCCTCGCCCGCGATGTCGACGACCAGGGCGTTCGGATGCGCCAGTTGCACGCCAACCGCAGCGGGAAGGCCGTAGCCCATGGTTCCCAGGCCCCCAGAGGTCATCCAGTGGTTGGGCTGCTGGAAGCGGAAATGCTGGGCGGCCCACATCTGATGCTGGCCGACCTCGGTGGTGATGAACACCTCGCGATCCTGGGTGAGTTTGTACAGCCGCTCGATGGCGTACTGCGGCTTGATGACCGTGTCGGAGTTGACATATGCCAACGACTGCCGGGCGCGCCAGGCGTCGATTTCTTGCCACCAGTCGTTCAGGGCCTCGCGGTTAGGCTTGTGGCCGGCGTCCTTCCAGGCGGCGATCAGGTC
>CAISYT010000236.1 GCA_903889785.1 uncultured Caulobacterales bacterium | reverse complement strand
TGGTCGAGGCCGAGAGCCTGCTGAACGACGGCGCCTCAGCCGTCGCCTTCGCAATCCTGGTGGCGATTGCTCATGGCGCGAACGTCCAAGCCAGCGCGATTGTGGGCTCTCTATTATGGATGGCGGTCGGCGGTTCCCTCCTTGGTGCCGCGGTGGCCGGGGCCGTCCTGCTGCTGGCGACGAGGACCACGAACCCGGTCGTTGAGATCACCCTGACCATCATCGCGGCCTATGGATCGTTTCTTCTCGCCGAACATCGGCACATGTCAGGCGTGTTAGCGTCGCTCGCAGCCGGCCTTGTGGTCGGCAACCTGGGCCACAAGCGCGCCATCACGCCCAGCGGCAGCGACGCCGTTATCGCCACCTTGGATTATATCGCCTTCCTGGCTAATTCGGTGGTGTTCATCTTGATCGGAATCCATGTGGCAACACAGGGAAGCCGGATCTTCAGCGCCACCGCGGCCGTGGCGGTGGGCCTGGTGCTGATCAGCCGGGCGGTCGTTGTGTATCCGCTCAGCGCCCTCTTCAGCCGCACCCGGCTGAAGGTCGACATGCGGCACCAGCACATGCTGTTCTGGGGTGGGCTCAAGGGCGCGTTGGCCTTGGCCCTGGCCCTGGCGATCCCCGATACGGTTCCTGAGAAAAGCGACATCCTGCTGGCCGTCTGCGCCGCGGTGGCCTTCTCAATCTTTGTCCAGGGCCTAACCGTGCCGTGGGTGGTGGACGCGCTTCGCCTCAGGCTGAAAGATGACTAATGACCATGGCATCGCAAGCTGTGCGGCCAAACGTCACCGCGACCGGTGTTTTTAGGAAGCCCCGTGCGACCGCGCTGCGCGCATTATTAACTGATCAATGAAAACTTGACCTTCATTCGGTAGGATTGAGGGCAAAAAAGGTCGGCGGTGTCGACCCTGACGGACGGAAACGAAAGGGAATCGGATGACCGATCAAGGTATGCTGCGCGGCGTGTCGCTGACCGTATTGGCCATGACGACGTTGATTGGGGCGCAAGCGATGGCGCAGCAGGTCACCTCTACGGTCGATAGTATTATCGTCACGGCCCAGAAGCGCGAGCAGAACCTGCAGGATGTGCCTATCGTGGTCATCGCCCTCACCGGTGCCCAGCTTCAGGCGGCCGGCGTCAAAGACATCAAAGACTTGCAGTTGCTCACCCCGGGCCTGAACGTCACCACCACCACCAATGAGACCAGCACCACCGCCCGCATCCGTGGCATTGGCACGGTTGGCGACAACGCCGGCCTGGAATCCTCGGTAGGGATCGTGATCGACGGCGTCTACCGCCCCCGCAATGGCGTGGCCTACAATGACCTGGGGAACCTGGCGCGCATCGAAGTGCTGAAAGGCCCGCAAGGGACGCTGTTCGGCAAGAACACGTCCGCCGGCGTCATCAATATCATAACCGCCGCGCCGACCTTCACGCCGAGCGCGCGGGGCGAACTGACCCTCGGAAACTATGGCGCGGTCGGCGGCTCCATCAGCGTGGGCGGGGCCCTCGTGCCCGATACGGTCGCGGCCAATCTCTATTTCGCCGCCCGCAAACGCGAAGGTTATTACAACATGACTCGCGGCGACGGTCCGCGCACGGCCGACAAGGACGCCGACCAGAACTTCTATACCTTCCGCGGCCAACTGCTGGTGACACCCAGTGACAAAGCCAAGATCCGTTTCATCGGCGACTACACCGATCGGGACGAAAACTGCTGCGCCGCTGTCAGCATCAAACGCGGCACGGCAAGTCAGCTGGCGCTGGATGCCACCACGCCCGGCGGCGCAACCGATCTTGTGCCGCACCCCTATGACCGCGCCGCCCGCGCCAATCGCTCTACCGCCCAACGTATCAAGGATGGTGGGATCTCTGCCCAGGCCGACGTCGATCTCAGTGGGGCACAGCTGACCTCGATAAGCGCCTACCGCGACTGGAAGTCGAACAATGCGCTCGACGTCGACTTCTCCAATGCCGACGTGGCCTATCGGACGGGCCAGGGGTCCAACACCCATTTCACGACCCTGACCCAAGAACTTCGCCTGGCCGGTAAGACCGACAAAGTCGACTGGCTCGGAGGCGTTTTCCTGGCCAGCGAGCGGCTGAATTCAGGCCAGGATTTCCGCTATGGCATGGCCTATGAGCAGTTCCTGGGCCGGCTGATTTCTCAAAGCATCGTCGGTGGGGCTGGGGCTCCAAACTTCGTTGCCGGTCTCTTAGGGCGCGCGCCCAACACCAGCTATCTGGCCGGCGAGGGTCAAGCCGACAGCTATAGCCAGCGCGGCAATAGCTATGCATTTTTCACCAACAACACGGTCCACGCCAGCGACAAACTCGATCTGACCGTGGGCCTTCGCTACACGATCGAAAACAAGAAGGTGAACTCGCTACAGACCAATACGGAGAGTGGCGTTGCCTGCGGCACCGCCATCACACGTGCCAGCAATGGCACCATGGCGGGTTTCCTGGTGGGCCTGGGTGTGCCGGTCGCCGCCATCCCGGGGGCCCTGCCCAGCATTCTGGGCTCACTCTGCGTGCCGAGCTGGAGCAACCCTGGCTTCAACAACCGCTCCGTCGCTCAATCCCAAGACAACAAAGACCTGTCTGGCACCCTCAAGGCCAGCTACCGCATTTCGCCCGAGCTGATGACCTATGTGTCTTACGCCCGCGGGTTCAAGGCCGGCGGCTTCAACCTCGACCGAACCCAGGGCGGGGCGTTTTCCCCCACCTTGCCGCTTCCGATCGTGCCCGTGGCCTCAACCGCATTTCCGGCTGAAACTGTCGATACCTACGAGGCGGGCTTTAAGAGCACCCTGGCGCAGCGGTCCCTGTTGCTCAACGCCACAGGCTTCAACAGCAATTTCAAGAACTTCCAGCTCAACGCTTTCAACGGCATTACCTTCAACGTGATCCCGGTGCCGGAAGTGACCTCCTACGGCATCGACAGCGACCTACTTTGGTTCACGCCGATCAGCGGCCTGACGACCCAGGGCGGCCTGACCTGGGCCGTGACCCAGTATGGCGACAACGCCGTGGCGGGCTTCCCGAACCTGCGCAATGGCCGCCTCTCAGGCGCGCCGCTGTTCTCCGGCTCCCTGGCGCTAGACTATAAACATAACTTGAGCAGCGACACGAAGCTCGTGGCTAACTTGGCGGCCAAGTACACCTCGGAAGCCAACACCGGATCAGACCTCGACCCGGCAAAGGTTCAGGGGGCCTTTACGGTGGTCAATGGTAGGATTGGCTTGGCGGATTTCGGTGACCGCTGGTCGGTCGAGCTGTTCGGCGCAAACCTGTTTGACACCAACTACATGCAGGTGGCGTTCAGCGCACCCTTGCAGGCCGGTGCCTACAACGCCTTTCTCGGCACGCCGCGCACCTACGGCGTGGTGCTGCGGGCAGGGTTCTGACCGGAATAGGCGCAATGCGGCGGCAGGGGCCCAAAGCCCTTCTTCTCGCCCTTGCCCTATCGCGCCGGTACGGCTAATCGAAACCCGTCCGCTGCGGAGTTGATCTGACCATGGTCGCGATTCTTGTCATCGCTATTTTTCTCGGCGGCTTTGCCGTGCTGAACCGCATCGACATGGGCCGTTTCGACTGAGGCTGTTTAGGCAACGCATTCGGCAGCGGGCGTAAACATCCTATGCCGCAGACCCATAGCCAGACCTCTGCCAGGGGCACGGCCCTGCTCACGGGCGCGGGCAAGCGGATCGGTCGCACACTCGCGTTGCGAGCCGCCGTGGCAGGTTTCGATGTGGCCGTGCACCATCATCATTCCCGTGACGAGGCCCAGGCCGTCGCCGCAGAGATCCGCGCGCTTGGCCGGAAGGCAAAGACCTTTTCCGCTGATCTCTCCGATCCGGCGGCGCTACTGGCGCTGATCGGCAATGCCACCGCCGAGCTGGGCCCGCTGACGCTGCTGGTCAATTGCGCTGCCTTGTTCGAGCCGGACCACGTGGGTGCGATCGATCCTGCGCGGTATGATGCGCATCAGGCGGTAAACCTGCGCGCACCCGTGCTGCTGGCCCAGGCCTTCGCTGCCGCACTGCCGGACGAGCGCAAGGGCCTCATCGTCAATATCGTCGATCAGCGTGTGCTCCATACTGATCCGAACTTTTTTAGTTATAGCTTAAGTAAGTCAGGTCTTTTTTACGCCACCCGCACCCTGGCGCAGGGGCTGGCACCGCGCATTCGGGTCAACGCCATCGGACCAGGCCCGACACTCGCATCTATTCACCAGTCCTCTGAGGATTTCGAGCGAGAGGCCGCAGGTGCGCTACTTGGCCATGCCGTTTCGCCCGACGAGATCGCTGACGCCCTGGCCTATCTGATTGACGCGCCCTCCGTCACTGGCCAGATGATCACGGTCGACAGCGGCCAGCACCTGAATTGGATGCCCCCGGCGTGACCCCTGCCGCTGTAGTTAACCCAGCCGAGACAGCTGCGAACACGCTGGTCAGCGCCAAGATTTTCGTGCGTGCGCTCAGCGTGGTGGCGCAAATCGGTGTCTATGATCACGAACATGGTCACGGCCAGCCGCTGGTCATCGACGCCGAACTCGACCTGGACATCAGCGAGCCCGAACGCCTGGCCGAAACAGTCAATTACGAAACCATTGCCCAGACGGCGCGCGCCATAGCCGACACAGGCCACATCGGCCTGGTGGAGACCTACGCCTGGCGTCTCGCCACAGCGCTGCTGGAAGACCCACGCGTGCTGCGGGCGCGGGTTCGCGTGGAAAAGCCCAATGCACTCGCGCCGGACGCCGAAGCCGCCGGAGTCGAGATCACCTTGTCGTGCCAAGGGGCCTAACCGGGTCGGTGGTGGAACCAACCGCAACATCGACTTACGCCACCCGACCATCGCCCCTTTCCGGCGAAACGCACTGGACCCTGCAGGACGGCAGACTGATCCAGCAGCGCGGCAAGTCCCGTATCGTTCATCCGCTCTCAGGCCTGAGCCGGATGACCCTGCTGCCCGCTAAGGCGCGGCGGCCACATCCCTGCGTGACACTGAGGTTTGGGCGAAACCGTGTGATGATCCCAGCCGCTAGTTTTGACAGACGCAGGATGGAGACCCATCTGCCGACCTATAGTGCCTTTGTGCGCACCCTGGCTGCCGAAGCAGCGGCAGTCTCAGAGGCTAGGTTCGTGCTGGCTGGCGCGGTCGACCGCCGCTCACCCCTGATATGGGCGATTGCCCTTTTGGGTGCCGGTGCTTTCGGCATGCTGCTGACCGCAATGAGCAGCGCCGCCCGCAGCATTGGCCTGTCGCTAGCCTAGCATCTGATCTTCGTCGCACTTCTGCTCGGGTCCGTCCTACCTTGGCTACGGCCTACGGATCAGGCGTTCGATCCACTGGCCATTGCGGACTCCCTGCTACCGCGTTGAGGCTTTTGGCCGCCGATTTGCGTTTCCGCCTCGCCTCACCCACACTTTAACCATCGAACCGCTAAGGAACCGCCATGGCCGATGTTCAACTCGCAGATCCTCGCCAAGCGCTTAGCGAAGGCCGACTGACGCCTAGGATCACCTATGGCCTTTACCTGGCCGGTTTCGCCACCGCCGGACTGACCACGGCAATCGGTCTGATCCTGGCCTACGCCCGGCTGGCAGATGCCGGGCCGATCACCTTCAGCCACTATCGCTTCCTGATCCGCACCTTCTGGCTCGGAATTGCCTGGGCGCTGATCGGCTTGGCCTCGTTCTCGTTCGGCGTGCCGCTATCGCTGGTCCTGATCGGAATCCCCTTCGTTAAATTGGGCCTACTGATCTGGGCCCTGATGGGGATCTGGTATGCGGTGCGCTGCGTCGCCGGCCTGATCTATCTCTCGCGGGGCCAGGTCTACCCACGACCGCGCAGCTGGTTCTTCTAAGCCCATAAGAAAAACGGCGGACAGTTTGCCCCATCCGCCCTTCGTCTAAAACCCAAAGGCTTGGTTTTTTCAGGCCGCCCGCTACTGCCCGCGAACCAGGTTGGCGTACTGTTCCATCAGGCCCAGCGAGACCTTGCCGGGCGTGAAGCGGAACTCACCGACTTCCGACACCGGCGTCACCTCGGCCGCACTACCAACCAGGAAGCATTCGGTAAAGGTCGCCAGGTCCTCTTTGGAGATATGGCGCTCGATCACCTCGATGCCGTTGGCCTTCGCAAGGGCGATCACCGTGCGGCGGGTAATGCCGTCAAGGAAGCAATCGGGCGTCGGCGTATGAATCGCCCCATCGCGCACAAACATCACATTGGCACCGGTCGCCTCTGCAACGTAACCGCGCCAATCCAGGAACAGGGCGTCGGCATAGCCGTCACGTTCGGCAGCATGTTTGCAAATGGTGCAGATCATATAGAGGCCGCTGGCCTTGGAATGCACCGGCTCGGTCTCGGGCGAGGGCCGCTTGTACTTGGCCCAGGTCAGTCGGATGCCCTTGGCCTTGGTGGCGGGATCAAAATAGCTCGGCCAATCCCAGGCCGCGATGGCCATGTGGATCTTGGTCGACTGGGCCGAAATCGCCATCATCTCGCTGCCGCGCCAGGCAATCGGGCGGACGTAGGCGTCGGTCAAACCATTCTTGGCGCAGGTCTCGATGCAGGCCTGATTGATCTGCGCCACGTTGAACGGGATATCGAAATCGAGAATCTGCGCCGATGCGAACAGACGCTCGGTGTGTTCGTTGAGCTTGAAGATCTGCCCACCGTACATCCGCTCGCCTTCGAAGACGGACGAGGCATAGTGCAGGCCATGGGTCAGTACGTGTACCTTCGCCTCGCGCCAGGGAATGATTTGACCATCCATCCAAATCCAGCCGTCGCGATCGTCAAAGGGCATTATCGGCATGACTCCACGCCTCCTTCCGTGCGTGCGTGCCGGTTAGACACCTCACAGAACTGGTGCGTCAAACAAAATGGCGGGCAAAAGGGACCATTTGGGCCATAGTCGTTGCATGAACGACACCGCCGATCCCCGACTGATCCTGCGCGAGGAAGAGCTCGATTCCAGCCTCGAGATGCTGCTCCTGGCCGAGGCTGCCGTTTGGGCGGCCGCAGATGCGGTGCTTGAAACCGAAGCCAAGGGGTTGGGGCGCTCGCACTGGCGTGCCGCCCTGCTCCTGCGCCGCAGGCCCGAACTGGGCGTGCAGGAACTGGCGAAGTTGACCGGCCTGACCAAACAGGCCGCCAGCCGCACCTTGAGCGATCTCCAAGCCCTGGGTCTAGCCGAAAAGGCAGAAGGCGAATTAGACGCCCGCCGCCGCACAACGGCCCTCACCCTAGCAGGGCGAGCCTTTGAGGGACGGGTGAGCGAGCGGGTTCGCGCCCTGGTCGCCAAGGCCTGGCGTGAGGGCGGACTTGACGGAGTGCCCGCCGCCAAGCGAATTCTAAACGCCCTGGCCGGATCGCGCGTTAACCTCGGCCTGCCGAAGCGAGAAGCTTTATGAGCGAAGCCAAGGTCTATGAGCGCGACGCTCGGCACCTTCTGGTGGTCGACGACGACGATCGGATTCGCGATCTCCTAAAAGAATACCTGACGCGCGCTCGCTTTCGCGTAACCGCCGCCAGTGACGCGGCGCAAGCGCGGCGGCTGATAGAACTGCTGGATTTCGACCTAGTGGTCCTGGACGTGATGATGCCCGGCGAAGATGGGCTGAGCTTCACCCGAACCCTGCGCAATCGTGCCGGAGCAGCCGGGCGCACCCCCGTACTGATGCTCACCGCGCGCGGCGAATCCGGCGACCGCATTGCCGGCCTGACCGCTGGTGCCGACGACTACCTGCCCAAACCGTTCGAGCCGCAGGAGCTGTTGCTGCGCATCGAGAGCATTCTGCGCCGCGCCGGCAGCCGCCCAAGCACCAACCGGATTCTGGCCATGGGGGCGTGCGCCTTCGATCTCGAACGCGGCGAACTGACCCGCGACGGCGAGGTGATCCGCTTAACAGAGGCGGAGGTTTCCTTACTACGCCAGCTGGCGGCATCTGCTCACGACGCGGTGGACCGCATGGATCTAGCGCGGGAGAACGCCGACGCCACTGGCCGCGCGGTGGACGTGCAGGTGACCCGCCTGCGTCGCAAGATCGAGCCAGACCCGAAAAACCCGCGTTACCTACAGACCGTGCGCGGCGTTGGTTACCGCCTGGCACCGGATCTATGACGCTTACCGCCCCAAGCTTTTTCAAGCGCCTCCTGCCCAAGACCCTGTTTGGGCGCAGCCTGCTCATCATCGTTCTGCCGGTGGCGATCATGCAGATTGCCGTCACCTGGGTGTTTTTCGACGAAAACTGGAATTCGGTGAACAGCCGCCTGTCAGAAGGCCTAGCGGGGGACGTGGCCTGGGCCGTGGCCACCCTGCAAGACGATCCCAGCCCGGCGGGCCTGGACCTGCTATCAAAACGGGCTGAGCATAGCCTGTCGCTGTCCATCGTGTTGCAGCCTGGCCGCACGCTTCCAACCGGCCACCGCGCCTCACTGATCGCCTCGATCGACCGGGCGCTACAGACCGCACTGTCAGAGCGGCTAGACGCCCCGTTCTGGTTCGACACCACCCGCTATCCGGCCTTCGTCGACATCCGCGTTCTCACCCCCCAGGGCATGCTGCGTATCATCGCCCCGCGCGACCGGGCCTTTGCCACCCAGGGTCATATCTTCATCCTGTGGATGGTGGTCGCCACCCTTCTGCTAACCACGGTTGCGATCCTCTTCATCCGCAATCAAGTGCGCGCCATCGAGCGCTTAGCGGATGCGGCGGACGCCTTCGGCAAGGGGGTGGAAGGCCCGGCATTCAAGCCTTACGGCGCGCGCGAGGTGCGCCTGGCAGCGCATGCCTTCCTGTCGATGAAGGCGCGCATTCAGCGACACATCGATCAGCGCACAACTCTGCTTGCTTCAGTAAGTCACGACTTAAGAACACCGCTCACGCGGCTCAAACTCGAACTCGCCCTGGCCGAGCCCGATAGCCGGGTCGAGGCCATGAAACGCGATCTGGCTGAGATGGAGCATATGATCGACGAATACCTCGCCTTCGCGCGTGGCGAGGGCGGCGAGGCGGTGGAGAGCGTTGGACTGCGCACCCTAATCGAAGAAGTTGCCGAAGGCGCAGCCCGCGCCGGTGCCCTGGTTTCCATAGAGGTCGATCAGGCCCTGATCGCTCAGGTGCGGCCCAATTCCTTTAAGCGCGCGCTGAGCAATCTGGTGATGAACGCCGCCGTCCATGGCGAGCATGTTACCGTGCTCGCCCGCCTGCGCTCGAAAGGCGGGGTGGAAATCCTGGTCGACGATGACGGTCCGGGCATTCCGGTCGAGCGTTACGAGGAAGCCTTCCGTCCGTTCAACCGCCTGGATGAAGCGCGAAATCAGAATGAGAAAGGTGTGGGCCTTGGATTAGCCATCGCCCGCGACGTGGCCCGGGGCATGGGTGGAGACGTAACGCTGGATCGCTCGCCGCTAGGGGGCTTGCGGGCGACAGTGCAGCTGCCCGGCTAGACGTCGTCGCCGGCCCCAAGTCCAAGTTATCATGGACCGCACAGCACCGTTGGAGTCGGCCACGGCTACGTCGGTTTGACAGGGCCCTCGCCCGCTTCCATGCTCATTGTCGGCCTTGAAGGCCCAACCACAAAAAGAGGCGGGAAAGCAATGAAAATCCTAGTCGGCGCGGTCGCGATCCTGGCCGCTGGTTGCACCCTTTCCACCGCCTCGGCCCAACCTAACTTCACGCCTGAAACCGATCCGGTGAACATTCACCTGGCCGCGGCCCAGAAGGCAGCGGGTCTCGACTATCCAGGCCTGCTGGCGCGGGTTTGCGTGGTGCCTCCGGGCGGTGGTGACGCCGCAGCCGGCCGCCTACGCGCCGGCGGCGTGAACGGACTCAGTGACGCGGTGAAAACGGCGGCTGTGCGCGCCGAAATCGTGCCGCCGCGCTCGGACTGGTACCAGGAGCCGCGACAGATCTTCGACAACTTCTACTGGGTGGGGATTAAGCGAAACAGCGCGTGGGTGATCAAGACAAGCCAGGGTCTGATCGTGGTGGACACCCTCTTCCACTATGCCTCGGGCCCGGCGATTGTCGATGGCGTACGCAAGTTGGGCATGGATCCCAAGGACATCAAATACGTCATCATCACCCATGGCCACGGCGACCATGACGAGGGTGCAAAGATCCTTCAGGACCTGGGCGCTCATATCCTGATGAGCAAGGCCGACTGGGACCTGATGCTGGGCGGCCCGCCCCTACCCGGCGGCAACCCCAAGCGCGACATGGAGGTCGTCGACGGCCAGAAGCTCACGCTCGGCGATACGACGATCAAAATGTACATCACGCCCGGCCACACCGACGGAACGGTGTCGATGATCTTCAACGTGAAGGATCACGGCGCGCCGCGTACGATCGCCTATCCGGGTGGCACGGCCTACAACTTCCCACGCAGCGTCGATCGCTTCGAGAAATACGCCCAGACCCAGAAGCGCTTCGCCAAGCTGGCCGCCGATGCGGGCGCGACCGTGGTGGTCAGCAACCACACCGAATTCGACGGAGCCTATCTGAAGGCGCGCATGATCAGCACCATGATGCCGGGCGAAGAGAACCCCTTCATCTTCAAGGACAGCGTCTCGCGCTATTTCGACGTGATGTATGAGTGCTCAGAGGCCGAGAAGGCCCGGCTGGAAGAGGGCTACGACACGCCGTCGCTGACGCCGGCCACCAGCAAAACGGAATAGTCTGGGCGACCCGGAGGTTAGGAGCCCGCCAGCACGCGCGAGCGGGCTATGCAGGCGGCGACGGTTTCTGTCAGAAGGTACTCTAGCGCCCCATCCTTCATCAACACGTCCAGTGCAGCCTGGGTCGTGCCGTTCGGCGAGGTCACTTGGCGGCGCAGTTCGGCCGGCTCTTC
Organism: uncultured Caulobacterales bacterium; assembly: GCA_903889785.1. Lineage (GTDB taxonomy): Bacteria > Pseudomonadota > Alphaproteobacteria > Caulobacterales > Caulobacteraceae > Caulobacter. The sequence goes on along the minus strand of CAISYT010000236.1, from coordinate 3,520 downwards.
AGTGCCGCTGTCCATCAAAGCGGCGGCACCCAGGATTGTAGACCGGGCCAAAGCCTTTGATTGCTCAACTGTGAGACCAGCCCGCGCGCCCGCCGTCTCAAGCCCCTCGATGAAGGTATAGAAATAAGCCGGGGCCGAGCCAGAGACCCCGGTTGCAGCATGTAGCAAGTCTTCGTCTGCCAGGTCGACAATCTTGCCGACGCCGGCAAACAGGGCATGGGCGACATCACGCACCTCGGCGGTCGGGGCGTAAATGCTGGCGGTGCCACGGCCGATCGCCACGGCGGTGGTCGGCATTACCCGCGCCACGCGCTGGCCACCGAAGGCTTGAGAGATCGCCGCCGAGCCAACGCCGGCGACAATCGAAACAATCACAGCGTCCATTGCCAGGTGGGGTGCCACCGCAGCCGCCGCCTCACGCCAGATCTGCGGCTTCACCGCCAGCAACACAGTCTTCGCGAGGATGAGCGCGCTGTCGGGCGGATTAAGGACTACCCCCGCAGCCTTGATCGCGGGCGAAACCTGCGGATCGCGCACCATGATCGTCTTAGGATCAAAGTCGGGATTGCGGCCCCAGCCTTCGATCAGCGCCCCGCCCATGCGGCCCGCGCCAAGAATCAGGATCGGCGCGACGGGCATAGGCTTAGGCTCGGCCCTGGGTCTCGAACATGCAGGCGGCCATCGCCTCTTCCGGAGTCTTCGCGCCGCGTAGCAAGAAATCGAACGCCGGGTAGAAACGATCGGCAGCCTCGACGGCAGCGTCGATCATGGACGCGGCTTCCGCCAGGCTGGGCCGCTCGTCAGCACGCAGGGCCATGGCGTGGCGGAATACCACCTCGCCGTCTTCCACCCAGATTTCAAAGTGGCCAAGCCAGACACGCTGATTGATCAAGTTGACCAGGGCGTGGGCCGCGGCGCGGCGCGCTTTGGCGGCGCGCAGGTCGAGCGAGAGGCAGAGTTGCAGACAATCGGCATCCGGACGCCAGGCAAACCAAAGTTCATAGTCCTTCCAATCGCCTGTGATGGCGAAGGCAAGGTCACCGTCCTCGGTGCGGTCAAAAGCCAGATTTTCAGCCGTCAGGACATGCTCGACCACCTCTAGGGGGTCGAGGTGCGCCAGCACGTCGTCTTCGTCCGGCTGGGAAATGTCCATACGTCCTCACGGATCAGTAGCGGGCGAGGGCGAGCTGACGCACGCCCGCGTGAATCAATTGTAAGAAACCCTAGTCTACTTCGTCGCTTTCGTCACAACGGCTTCTTGCAGCAAGGGAACGGGGCTGGGGATTACTCGCCCTTCTTGGTCTTAGATTTAGCACCTGACGGTTGCGAAGCCGTCGCCTTTGTCGCAGCGCTGGGCTTGGAGGACGCATGCTTCAGCGCCGCCAGTTCCGCCGTCAGGGCGGCAACCTGGACCTTGAGCGCCTCGAAATCCTCGCGCCGGACCAGGTCTAATTCGGCAGCAATACGATCAGCCTGACTGCGCAGGGCCGTCTTGGCCTCGTCGCCGGCGCTGGCGGCGATGCCCATAAAGGCGGTGGTCAGCTTGGCGAATTCGTCAAGGAAGGGATTTTGCGTCTGCATGTCCTCCATATAGGGCAGGACTCGGGTGAATGCGAAGCGCATCTGGGCTAAAACCTTGTCCATAGTGCCGCTCAGAAGGTGTTAGGCGTGATTTTTCCGAATTTCGATCCAGTCCTGATCCATATCGGGCCGCTGGCGATCCGCTGGTATGCCCTGGCTTACGTGGCCGGCATCTTGCTCGGCTGGCGCTACGCCCTGAATTTGATGCGCAAGCTGAAGCTCTGGGCCGGCGAAACCCCGCCCACCAGTGTGGAACAGCTCGACGACCTCATTCTGTGGGTGACCCTGGGCATCATCGTGGGCGGTCGGCTGGGCTTCGTGCTGTTCTACGCGCCGGAGCTGATCTGGCACGAGCCGCTGGAAATCCTGCGGGTGTGGCATGGTGGGATGAGCTTCCACGGTGGGTTTCTGGGCGTGACGGTGGCGCTGATTGCCTTTGCCCGAACTCAAAAATTGCCGTTTCTCAGCCTGAGTGACCTGATCGCCCCCGCTGCGCCGATCGGCCTGTTCTTCGGGCGCATAGCCAACTTCATCAACGGCGAACTGTGGGGCCGGCCGACCAGCCTGCCTTGGGGCATAATCTTCCCCGCTGGCGGGCCGCAGCCACGCCATCCTAGCCCGATCTACGAGTGCCTGCTGGAGGGCGCGGTCCTGTTCCTGATCCTGCGTATCGCCACCCACAAGGGGCACTGGCTACGCAAGCGCGGCGCGGTCAGCGGGCTGTTTCTGGCCGGTTATGGCCTGTTGCGCATCGCGCTGGAGACCGTGCGTGAGCCCGACCGCTTCATGCCGTCGTTCCCGCTCGGCTTGACCATGGGCATGTTGCTGTCGACACCGATGCTCCTGGCGGGCCTGTGGCTGATATGGCGCAGCCGCGCCGCACAGCCCGCTTTGGGCGATCTGAAGGGATGAGCCTCGCCGACAGGCTCAAGGCGCAAATTGCCGCCACCGGGCCCCTGACCATCGCGGACTACATGACAGCCTGCCTGCACGATCCGCAGGACGGCTACTACGCTACGCGCGTGGTTCTGGGCGAAGATGGTGATTTCATCACCGCCCCCTTGGTCAGTCAGATATTCGGCGAGCTGATCGGGTTGTGGGCGGTGGCAACCTGGCAGGCCATGGGCTCGCCGGCCTCATTCGTGTTTGCCGAGGCTGGACCCGGCGACGGGACCCTTATGGCCGATATGCTGCGGGCGGCCTGGCTCGAACCCGCCTTTCTGGCCGCGGCCAGTCTCTGGCTTGTCGAGGCCTCGCCGGCTTTTGCCGCCCAGCAGGCACAGCGCCTGGCGCAGGCGCCGATCATTCCATATTGGACCGGCACGCTCTCCGGCCTGCCAGAGGGGCCGCTGATCCTGGTTTCAAACGAGCTGCTCGATTGCCTGCCCCCGCGCCAGTTCGTGCGCACGGCCTCTGGCTGGGCCGAGCGCAGGGTGGGTTTGGGGTCAGACGGCCAACTGGCGTTCGGCCTCGCCCCGGCCCAGGCGGCCCTGCCCGACGCACCGGAAGGGTCGCTTTACGAAGATTGTGCCGCTCAGGTGGGTTTCGCCAACGAATTGGCCCACAGGATCGTCCGGCACGGCGGCGCGGCCCTGCTGATCGACTACGGCCGCGACGAGCCCGGCTTTGGCGACACCCTGCAGGCCCTCAGCCGCCACCAGATGGTCGATCCACTGATCTGCCCTGGCGAGGCCGACATTACCGTCCATGCCGACTTCCCGGCGGTGCTGGCCGCGGCCCGGGCGGCCGGGGCGAACGCGGGCCTAATGACCCAGGGTCAACTCCTGCTGCGGCTGGGCCTATTGGAACGGGCGGAGGCGCTAGCCGCCGCAACGGATGAAGCCGGCATGGCGGTGATCGAACGCCAGGTTGAACGCCTAGCCGCGCCCGATCAGATGGGGGAGCTGTTTAAGGCCGCTTGGATTTATAGTGAAGGAAT
>CAISYT010000235.1 GCA_903889785.1 uncultured Caulobacterales bacterium | reverse complement strand
CGCGCGTAACGCTCTCGCTCAGGGTACTGCGACCGCCCCCTCGGCCGCGATGGCCAAGCTGAAAATAGACACCTATTCGCGCCATCTGCTCTGGCTGCGCTCCGCTGACGAGGTCGCCAAGGCGGTACTCGAGATGGGCTATGACGGCATCGACCTCTGCGTACGGCCGGGCAATACCGGCCACATCGAGCCCGATCGCGTCACCACCGACTTGGCTCCCTTCGTCAAAATTCTGCGCGACAATGGGGTGCGCGTTCAGGCCATTACCTGCCCGATCACTGACGCCGATTCGCCCAATGCGGAAAAGATCCTGGAGGCCGCTTCCAAGCTCGACATCCATCACTACTGGTGGGGCACGTTTCGCTACGACCAGGTCAAGCCGGTCATGGCGCAACTGGACGCGCTGAAACCCCGTATCGATAAGTTGGCCAAGCTGAACGCCAAGTACGGCATGAAGGCCATGTACCATAACTATTCCGGGGCCGGTACGGTCGGCTCGGCGATCTGGGACCTGCTGGAAGTCCTGCGCAATTTCGACCCACGCTATGTCAGCTTCCACTTCGACACCGGCCATGCGGCCAATGCTGGCGGCAACAACACATGGGCGCTGAACATGCGCGCCGCTGGCCCCTATGTGGGCGGCCTGTCGATCAAGGATTCGCTGCTTGAACCGGACCCCACCGCAGGACAACCACGCGCCCGTCTATCTGGCACTCCGATTGGCGGTTCGCCGGGAGAGGCGGCCGGTGGTCCTCGCGGTGGCCCGCCTCCTGCGTCGGCCGGTCCGGCCTGGCCGTGGCGCGTGCGGTTTACACCTCTAGGCCGGGGCAATAACAACCTGCCGCTGCTGGCCGAGGTGCTGCATCAAATCCAGTTCGTCGGACCCGTCGAGATCCAGTCCGAATACCCCAACGGCGGTGCCGACGCCGGCCGCGACGCGATTACCCTGCCTCGCGCCGAAGTGCTCGGAAATATGCGCAAGGACCTTGAAACCCTCAAGGCCGCATGGGCCGGAACGGGGCTCATCTAGCGCCACGATCGCCGAGGTCGGAATAGCCCGTGGATATACTCAAGGCCGTTACGTTGCAGCTTTGTGACGATGCCGCACTTAATTGTACCATTTGGTATATCAAGCGTTGACAGCCGATACGGCCTACGCTTTATCTGTAATGTACCGTATGGTACACGAAGGCTTTGCGTGACGAAGCAGCAGGGTCAGAGGCGCTGAGCGGGCGACAAAAGGCTGAGCGGGCGACAAAAGAACGAGTGAGCCAAGCCTGCCGCATAGCGAATTAGGGAGAGGGAACATGAGCAAATTTATCTTCAGTCGGCGCTTGGCGCTTTTGGCCAGCGTGGCCAGCCTTCAGGCAATCGGGGCCCAGGCGCAGACCCAGCCGGCCGCCGACGTGCAGGTCGAACAGGTCGTCGTTACTGGCACTGCCATCCGCGGCGTCGCTCCAGTCGGTTCCGCCGCGGTGAACATAACCCGCGAAACCCTGATTGAAGCGCCAGCCCGCAACCCCTCCGACCTGATCTCCAACCTGCCCCAGGCCTCTGGTCTGGGCAGCACCCTGCAGCAGTCTGGCGGCCGCTCGGCTGGTGTAAACCTACGCGGCCTCGGCAACAACGCCACCCTGCTCCTGTTCGACGGCCACCGCGGCGTGTCGCAGGGCGTGACCAGCCAGATCTCCGACCCCAACACCATCCCCTTCGCCGCCATCGAGCGCGTAGAAGTGGTTACCGACGGTGCCTCGGCCATCTACGGTTCGGACGCCGTGGCTGGCGTCGTGAACTACATTCTGCGCAAGCCGTTTGACGGTGCCGAAATCAGCGCCCGCTACGTCAACAGCCTCTTCAACCAGTATTCGGTGGAAGGGGTCATAGGTAAACGGTGGGAGGGCGGCGGCATCCTCGTCGGCGGGACCTATGAATCCAACGACATCGTCTATCGCAACGAAATCCCGCGGCTCGCGGCCGACCTGCGTCCCTACGGCGGCAATGATAGCCGACTGAACGGCACCTCGGTGACGCCCGGCGCTTCGGGGGCCCTAATCATCGGCACGACCGTCTACGGCATCCCGACCGGCCTGAACGGCCGCAAGCCGACCGCCGCCGAAATCATCGCCCTGCGCGGCACGCCGGAACTCGTCGATATCGGCAAGTACCAAGCCTATTACACCAAGCGCGAACGCTACAGCGGCATCGTCCGCGCCAACCAAAACTTCGGCCGTTACGGCGAGCTCACCGGAACCGTGCTGTTCAACAGCCGCAAGAACACGCTGCCGGGTACCGGCGACGGTGCCTTCACCAATATCGGCGTCACCGTCGCCCCGACAAGCCAGTTCTACATCCCCGGCCTGCCGGCCGGTAACCAGACGGTTGTCTACAACTTCCGGGAAAATAACCCGGGCAAGATCAAGGACCGCGAGGAAGCCGACGACTCTGTCAACGTGTTCGTCGACTACAAGGTCGACCTGTTTGGCGACTTCGCCTTCACCGGTTCGGGCGGATACGGCCTGAACTTCGGTTGCGCCACCTGCCAGCCGCAGGGCAACACTGTGCTCAGCGCCGTGATCGCCCAGCCCCAGTACAAAGGTGCCTTCAACCCATACCAGACGGGGCCACAGCCGGGCGCGGAGGGTATCTTCGGTATCTTCGTGCAGAAGGCCCGCAACCAGACGATTGACCTGACGGCCAAGGTCGACGGCTCGATCTTCCAGCTGCCGGGTGGTGCGGTCCGTATCGCGGCCGGCTACGAGTACACCAAGCTCGACTTCGGCTTCCGGGCGCTGAACAGCCTGAACCTGACCACCAGCGCGATGACCTCGCGTTATGCCAAAAATCACCGCGTCATAGACTCGGTATTCGGCGAGCTGTTTGTGCCGCTGGTTGGCACCGAAAACGCTATGCCCTTTGTCCAACGCTTGGATCTGTCGGTGGCGGTTCGCTACGACAAATATTCTGACGTCGGCGGCACTACCAACCCAAAGATCGGCG
>CAISYT010000234.1 GCA_903889785.1 uncultured Caulobacterales bacterium | reverse complement strand
TTAGCTCAGCGGTAGAGCAGCGGTTTTGTAAACCGAAGGTCGGGGGTTCAATCCCCTCATCCGGCACCACCCTTAAACCCCGGCCCGCTTGGGTTTTTAGCGACTTTAGCGCCCATTTCGGCAGGAGGCGAAAAAGGAACGCAGGGGGTACAAAGGGGCCTTTAGGTGTATAAATCCCCGCGGTAGTCCCGCGGTTTTGTTCGCCATAGGTTCTGAACGGCACCGTCAATCGCAATAATTTATCGCCCCTAGATGCTCTGCCGACAGCCCGCCTGATCCCAACGGGAACGAAGGTCGGCGAAGCCGGCGAACTGCGCTAAGGTTGTGCTTCCCGCACACCGTTTCGACTCGCCATGATCCCGGTCACCGACCAAATTGCCCTGAACGAAGACGAGCTGGATATCCGGGCCATCCGCGCCCAGGGCCCTGGCGGGCAGAACGTCAACAAGACCTCGACCGCGGTGCAAATTCGCTTTGATGCGCGGCGGTCGCCCAGCCTGCCAAATATGGTAAGCGTGCGCCTACAGAAACTGGCCGGATCGCGCCTGACGCTGGACGGGGTTATCGTGCTGACCGCTCAGGACCACCGCAGCCAAATTCTGAACCGCGAGGCCGCCATAGAGCGGTTGTTAGACCTGATCCGCGCCGCTGCCGTCGTCCCAAAGAAACGCATGGCGACCAAGCCGACCAAGGCGAGCAAGGCGCGACACCTGGTGGCCAAAACCCGGCGTTCGGGCCTGAAAGCGGCACGATCAAAACCGGGGTTGGACTCCTGACCGTGCCGCTACCGCACCCGCTTGCAACCTCCATCGTATCGGCTAGAAACAATGCCATGCGCCCTGTCCTCCTGATCGCCCTGGCCACAGTCGTTCTTGTTTTCGGATGCGGCAAAACGGAAGAGCCGGTGATACCGCAGGCGGCCGATTCCCTGGCAACGCCTGCCGCAGCCGCCCCGCAGCCGTCGGAGGAGGAAACGGCAAAACTGCTGGCGACCCTGCCCGCGCCCTACGACACAGCCGACCTCGAAAACGGCCAGACCCAGTCGGCCTTTTGCCGCGCCTGCCACACCCTTACCGCCGACGGGCCAGACCTGACCGGCCCCAACCTGCATGGTGTGTTTGGCCGCGTGGCGGGAACCAAGCCGGGCTACGCCTATTCCGACGTTGTTAAGATGGCCGGATTCACCTGGGACCCGGCGCACCTAGACCAATGGCTGGCCAATCCGACCACCTATATGCCCGGCACCAAAATGACCTTCATCGGCATGAAGGGCGAGAAGGATCGCACCGACCTGATCGCCTATTTGAAGGTGCAGACCAGCTTTACTCCAGGTGCCCCAACCGCGCCTTAGGTCCTATCTCGGACTGAGCCTTTGCGGCCTCGCCGGGTCAAATCAGCCTCGAATACGCGGAATGGCATCCAGCCAACGGGCATAGGCCGCCTCGCTTGGATGCCGCTCGATGGCCGGATTGACCGTTTCGGTCTTGGGCCGGGCCGCGATGGCCTGCTCAGCCGAGGCATAGACCCCCGCCCCGATCCCCGCGAACATGGCCGCGCCCAGGGCGGTGGTGTCCTGGAAGGCGGCACGGCGCACCGGCAGGTTGGTGATATCGGCCAAGCGCTGGCTGAACCATGCACTGCGGATCATACCACCATCGCAGCACAGTTGAGCGCCCTGTCCATCTGCCTGAGCCGTAAACGCATGCGGGACGTCGGCACGCATGGCTTCGATCAGGTCACGGGTTTGCAGGGCACAGGCGTCGAAGGTTGCGGCACAGATTTCCGCCAGTCCGCTGTCACGCGTCAGGCCCAGGATCGCGCCGCGCGCCGAAGAGTCCCACCAGGGCGCACCCAGGCCGGTGAAGGCTGGAACCACCACCACCCCGTGGCCGGGCCGCGCGCTCATGGCCAAGGCCTCGGCGGCTTTTGGACCCCCGGCGACGCCAAGTTTGACACTGAGCCAGTCGACGGCCGCGCCGGCGATAAAGATGGAGCCCTCCAGCGCGTAGGTCGTCTTGCCGTCTAGCCGGGCCGCGACCGTGGTGAGCAGGCGCGACGTTGAGACGGGCGCGGCGTCGCCGGTATTGAGCAGCATGAAGGCACCGGTGCCAAAAGTGGCCTTCATCTGGCCGGGTGCAATACAGCCCTGGCCCATCAGCGAGGCCTGCTGATCGCCCGCCACACCGCAGATTGGGATCGCCCGCCCAAGGATCGCCGGTTCCAGGTCGCCGAACGAGGCAGCGCAGTCCAGCACCTGCGGCAGGCAGGCGACAGGCACATTGAGCAGGTCCAACATGGCTGGCGACCATTCCTGCCTGTGAATTTCAAACAGCAGGGTGCGCGAGGCGTTGGTGGCGTCGGTCACGTGGCGCTTGCCGCCGGTGAGGTTCCAGATCAGCCAGCAATCCATGGTACCGGCTAGAAGGTCCCCACGCGACGCCGCGGCGCGCGCGCCAGGGGTATTGTCGAGCAACCAGGCAATCTTGGAGCCGGAAAAATAAGGGTCGAGCAAAAGGCCGGTGGCGGCGACGACGGCCTGCTCATGGCCTTGGGCACGCAAGGTCTCGCAGTGGCCAGCGGTGCGGCGGTCTTGCCAGACAATGGCGGGTCCGATGGGTTTGCCGGTCACCTTGTTCCAGACCACCACAGTCTCGCGCTGGTTGGTGATGCCGATGGCGGCGATTTCGGCGGCGTCCCGGCCCGAGGCCTTCACCGCCTCCTGCAGGACCTCGACGCTGGCCCGCCGAATCTCCTCGGGATCGTGTTCGACCCAGCCATCGGCAGGATAAGTGTTGGTCACGGGCCTAGCGGCCGAGGCCAGTGGCTGGCCTAAGACGTCAAAAACGATGGCTCGGGTGCTGGTGGTTCCCTGGTCGAGCGCAAGGATCAAAGAAATGGTCATGCGACCTCACTTCATTCGGCTGCAACTTAAACAACTTTTCATGGCCGCGCCTCACTGAGTGGCCTCGGCGTTCCAGAATCGGGATGCCGCAACTGCTCGAAAGAGGCCGTGCCGTGCTTGCCGCCCAAACTGAAAATCTGCTTGCCCTGGCGCAGAGCGGGATTCCCGATGATCGAGAGCGTCTGCTCAACGGGATGGTTGATCTGTGCCCGGCGGCCCAGAACGGATCCGGACATCTGCCCGTCCACACTCGGCGGCTGGTAGAGGGCCTGTTCATCACCCTGGTTAAACAGGCCGAGCATGACATTCGCAAAAATCTGGCCGAGAAACTGGCCGAGGCGACATGGGCACCGTCGCCCCTGATCAACATCCTCGCGCTGGACGATAAGAGATCGCAGAGCCGATCATCGCCTACAGCCCGGTGCTGGGTGAGGAAGACCTGCTGCGGATCATGGTGCAGGCGACCCTTGAGCATCAAGTGGCCATTGCCCGTCGTCCTCGCCTAACCAGCGGCGTAGTCGACGCCATTCTTGAAACGAGCGATCCGGCGGTTATGACCGCCCTGGCGTCAAACGACACCGCCGATATTTCCCAAACCGCTCTCAACGCCATGGTCGAACATGCCCGGCGTATCATTGCCATGCGATCGCCTCTGGCTCGCCATCCACGACTCTCGTCAGAAATGGCCGTGCAGCTTTACACCTGGGTTGGGGAATCCTTGAAGACCGCCATTGTCGCGCGCTTCCGCCTCGATCCGGTGATGTTAGAAAAGGCCATGGCCGACGCCACCCGGGCTACCGCAGGGTTCGCGCCACTGCCCCCGGTCGAAGCAGAACGCAACGATATGGATCGCGGCCTGGTCGAAAAGCTCAAATCCGCGGGCGAACTCCGCTCGGGCTACCTGCTTCGCGCCTTGCGAGAAGGGCATTTAAATCTCTTTCTCCACACCCTCGCCAGCCTGGGCGGATTCGAACTGGCGATCCTGCGCCGGTGCATCGATAGCGACCAGCCTGAACTCCTGGCCCTGGCCTGCGCCGGCGTCGGCATTGACCGCGTTGCCTTCCACACCATCCTGGCCCTGGTGCGCGAATGGAATCAGCAAAAGCCTGGCGGCGGAGCCGATGGCCTGAATCGCGCCATGGGGGCGTTCGGCCCATTCGACCCAGAAACGGCGCGCGCTGCCTTTAACCAGGCCGCCAACTGCCCCTAGGGCCACCAAACCAGCCTCAAATTAAGAGTTTAAGTGGGTTCTGCTCGCGAAATCGCGTGCACCTTTTGCGAAAAGTGCCCGCGCGCAGCAAGCGGCGTTTGACATCCGCAACGGCGTAAGGACCATGGCCAGCCATGGCCGCTGATGCACGCCCACTGCTGACCCGACTATCTTTTGACGCCAGCGACCGCCCGGAAGCGCAGGAGGCGCGTGTGCGCCTGGCCGCTCGCTATGGCGACCTGCCTCCCGAGGATGCACAGGTCATTGTCGCCCTAGGCGGCGACGGGTTCATGCTCGAGACGCTGCACGCCAGCCTGGCCTGGGGCAAGCCGATCTACGGCATGAACCGCGGCTCGGTCGGTTTCCTGATGAACGAGTATGGCGAAGACGATTTGAAGGAGCGCCTTGCGGCTGCCGAGATTGCTCGCATCCACCCTTTGAAGATGAAGGCGCAGGACAGGCTGGGCCGTGAGCATGAGGCGCTCGCCATCAACGAGGTGTCGCTTTTCCGCGAGACCTTTCAGGCGGCCAAGTTGCGGATCGCCGTCGACGGCAAAGTGCGGATGGAAGAACTGATCTGCGACGGC
>CAISYT010000233.1 GCA_903889785.1 uncultured Caulobacterales bacterium | reverse complement strand
TGCGCCGCTTCCGCCTGCATCGCCCACCTCTAGGCCAAGCCTGTTAGCCCAAACAGATGCAAATAGTCGGTCGAGGCCGCGCCGGCGTTATCCGGGTTGGCCATGCCGTTCTGCATCAGCCACAGCGTGGCCTCTTGCAACTGGGCCTTGGCCGCCGCCGCGCCGTCGACGAAAGGCTTGATCGCCGCGTCATGATCCTTGCCGGTGTAGGCGTCGATCTCAGCGAAGAAGCTCATCACCGCACGCCCGCCATTGGTGGCCAGTTTTCGGCCGACCAGGTCCAGCGCCTGCACGCCGTTGGTGCCCTCGTAGATCATGGTAATGCGGCTATCGCGCACATACTGGCTGGCAGGGAAATGCTCGGTAAAGCCGCTGCCGCCGTGCACCTGTAGGGCGTCCGATGCGGTCTGGAAGCCCTGATCCGTCAGGTAGGCCTTTAGGACGGGCGTGAGCAGGCCCATGTAATCGGCGGCCTTGCTACGAACCGCCTCGTCGGGATGATGGCGGGCGAGGTCCGCGTTGAGGGCGGTCCACAGCATGAAGGCGCGGCCTCCCTCGATAATCGCGCGACTGTTCATCAGCATCCTGCGCACATCCGGGTGCGCCACGATCGGATCGGCCGGGCCGTCAGGATTCTTCACCCCGGTCAGCGAGCGCCCTTGCAGCCGGTCGCGCGCGAAATCGGCAGCTGCCTGATTGGCGGCCTCGCCTTGGGATAGGCCCTGCACCGCCACGCCCAATCGCGCCTCGTTCATCATCACGAACATGATCTTGAGGCCGCCATTTTCGGCACCGACCAACCAGCCGGTCGAAGCTTCATGATGGATCACGCAGGTGGAATTGCCGTGGATGCCCATCTTATCTTCCAGGCCCACGCAGCTGACCGTGTTGCGCGCACCGATCGTTCCATCGGGCTTGGGCAGGAACTTGGGAACCACGAACAGGCTGATGCCTTTCACCCCGGCGGGAGCCCCCTCGATGCGGGCTAGAACCAGGTGAACGATGTTTTCCGTCAGGTCCTGCTCGCCGCCGCTGATCCAGATCTTCTGGCCACTGAGCTTGTAGCTGCCGTCGGCCTGTGGGACCGCCTTGGTCCGCAGCATCCCGAGGTCCGTGCCACAGTGGGGCTCGGTCAGGTTCATGGTTCCGGCCCATTCGCCGGTGGCCATCCTTGGCAGGTAGGTTGTCTTGATGTCGTCGGAAGCACCGAACTCTAGCGCCGCCAGTGCGCCGCGGGTGAGGCCTGGATACATCGAGAACGCCATATTGGCGCTGGAGCTCATCTCCATGAACGCAACGCTGACCACATAGGGCAGGCCCTGGCCGCCCCATTGCGGATCCACCGACATGGCGGGCCAGCCGCCCTCGACCAATTTGTCATAGGCGTCTTTGAAGCCCGGCGGGGTGCTCACCGTGTTTCCGTCCAGTCTGCAGCCGGTCTTATCGCCAGTGCTGTTCAGCGGGGCCAGCACCCCGGCGGCGAAATCGCCGGCCGCCTCGATCACCTGTTCGACCAGGTCGACCGGTGCGTCAGCTAGGCCAGGCACGGCCGAATAGTCATCGAGCTTTAGAACGTCGCGGAACAGGAAGCCGTAGTCACGTAGCGGCGGGCGGTAGGCCATGTCTTGTCCCTCCCGGGGTTGTTATTGCGGTCTTGTTTCCGCCGGCGGATCGCTGTCGACTCTGGGCCGTAACAAACGATCATAGTCCTCCGCATTGGGCAGCTCTGCAGACTGCGGCAGGGTCGCGCGGCGGTTCTTCATATCGGCCTGGACCAGGGTCAATTCGGCCAAAACGGTCTCAAGCTCGGTCTTCTGTCGTTTCAGTTGGTCGATCCGGTTGGAAACGGCCGCCAGCGATCGGTCTAGCTGGGTCGCTCCGCCGTCGCGTGGATCGTAAAGGTCCAGCAGTTCCGCGATCTCTCGGAGCGAAAACCCCAGCCGCTTGCCGCGCAGGATCAGCGACAGCCGTGCCCGGTCTCTGGCGGAATAGAGCCGCGCCTGGCCGCGCCGCTCGGGGTTCAGCAGGCCCTCGCTCTCATAGAAGCGCAGGGCGCGCGGGGTGACATCGAACTCGCGGGTGAGCGCCGTGATGGTGAAGCGAGGGCTCATGGATTCCAGGTCAGCGGATTGTGCCATGCACGCTAGTTTACGTTTACGTATAGGTCAACTTTCACGACGCGTTCCGTTCCCCGCGAGGCAGGCCCGAGGATGGCGGCGGTATTGCGCCTAGCTTAACAGTGCCGCGAGCGCTGCCTGACAGGTGAGTGTCAGCGGCGTGGGCGGATGGGCCGGATCGAACCAGTCCAGGGCGAAATGCTTCTCCGGCTCCATCAGTACGGGTTCGCCCGTCGCCACCAGTGCCAGGTAACAGGGTGCCAGCCAGTGTTCGCCGCCTTCGGGATCGAGGTGGTCAGCGGCACAGAGCAGGGTGAGCGGTCCAGCGGTGACGCCAGTCTCTTCCAGCAGTTCGCGGGCGGCCGCCACGGCCGCCGGTTCCATCCAATCCACCTTGCCGCCAGGCAGGCCCCAACATCCGGCCTCGGGCTGTTTGCGGCGCTGGATCAGAAGGATCTTGCCGTCGCGCATCGCCACGACGCCGCAGCCAACCCGCGGCTGCCCCGTCATGCGCCGAGCTTCTCGTCGATCAGGGCAATGGTACGTTCGATACCGAAGATGGCCGCAAAAGAGCCGAAGCGCGGACCTGTGGTCTGGCCTAGCAACACCTCATAGAGCGCCGTGAACCAGGCCCGCAGCGGTTCAAACGCGGCGGCCTTGCCGGCCTCGAACACCGCGTTCTGAATTACTTCGGCATCCGCATCGGTCGGAAGTGCTACGAACCGGGCACGCAGGTCGAGCATGGCCGCCCGCTCCTGATCGCTGGGCGCACGGAAGATCTTATGGGGGCGAACGAAGTCGTCATAATAGTTGATCGCATAGCCGGCCATATGGTCGAGCATAGGAAAATCGGCGGGCGTCGCGCCAGGGATGTAGCGGCTCAAGAATCCCCACAGAGTCTCCTTGGTCGAGGCGTCGGCCGCGCTGACCAGGTTCAGTAGAAGTGAGAAGCTGACAGGCGAGCCCGCCTGCTGCGGCTTTCCGCCATGCATGTGCCAGACCGGATTGCCCAGCTGTTGCGCCGGCTCCTGGCGCGGATAGGCCTCAAGCTGCTGCAGATATTCGTCCGCAGCCTTCGGAATGACGTCGAAATACAGCCGTTTGGCGCTCTTGGGGCTCTGGAACATGTAGTAGCCCAGGCTCTCCGGCGCGCCATAGCGCAGCCAGTCTTCCATGGTTAGGCCGTTGCCCTTGGTCTTGGAAATCTTCTGGTTGGCCTCGTCCAAGAAGAGTTCGTAGTTGAATCCCTCCGGCGGCGTTCCACCCAGAATTTTGCAGATCTGGTTCGAAAGCTTGACCGAGTCGATCAGGTCTTTGCCGCTCATCTCATAGTCGACGCTCAGCGCCGTCCAGCGCATGGCCCAGTCGGGTTTCCACTGCACCTTCACGTGGCCGCCGGTGACGGGAACCTCCTTCTTCGTGCCGTCCTCATCCATGAAGACGATGGTTCCGGCGCTCAGATTGCGTTCCAGGGTGGGGACCTGCAGCACGCGCCCTGTTGTTGGGCTGACCGGCAGAAAGGGCGAATAGCTGGCGCGGCGTTCTTCGCCGAGGCTGGGCAACATCACCGCCTGCACTGCGTCGAAGCGCTCCAGCATGGTCAGCAGGGTCTGATCGAATCTGCCCGCGCGGTAGTATTCGGTGGAGGATGCAAATTCATAGTCGAATTCGAAATCATCCAGGAAGGCGCGCAGCCTAGCGTTGTTATGCACCGCGAAACTGTCGTGAATGCCGAACGGGTCGCGCACCGCCGTGAGAGGCTTGCCCAGATCCTCGGTCAGCATGGCTTGGTTGGGTAGGTGCGGCGGCACCTTGCGCAGCCCGTCCATGTCGTCGCTGAAGGCCAGGAGTTTGGTCGGGATCGTATCGCCGGTCAGGGTGCGAAAGGCGTTACGCACCATTGTGGTGCGGGCCACCTCGCCGAACGTGCCGATATGCGGCAGGCCGGACGGGCCATAGCCGGTCTCGAACAGGACCACGCGGCCATCCAGCCGCCCGAGCCGCTCCAGCCGGGCGCGAAGCGCGCGCGCCTGTTCGAAAGGCCAGGCCTTGGCGTCTTGAGCGAGGGCGGCGAGAGCGTGTGACATGGCGGGCGGTATAGGCCGGGCGCGGGGCGGGGAACAAGGGTTCCTCCCCGCCTCTGTTCTCGCAAAAGAGCGAGGGTGATCGTTTATTTGCCTCCCACTCTGAGGCGATATGTAGACTTACGGGCCTTGCGGTGGGGCATAAGGCCCCCATATCGGGCTAGACCTGTCGAAAGCTGAGTGAAACCTCGGCCTTGGACGATCCGCCAACCTCTAGTATCGGCCTGCGTTAAGAGTATGAGGCCGGGTAACCGGGAAGAGCATACGGGTGCGCTGCGTTTCGCAGGCCCCGGCCGCCATTCGCCAGATAAGGGACTTAAAGATAATCATATGAGCAGGATCATCGGTATCGACCTGGGGACGACAAACAGCTGCGTCGCCATCATGGACGGCAAGACCCCCAAGGTGATCGAAAACGCCGAGGGCGTGCGCACAACGCCGTCGGTCGTTGGTTTTCTGGAAGACGGAGAGCGTCTGGTTGGTCAGCCCGCCAAGCGCCAGGCCGTAACCAATCCGGCCAACACCCTCTTTGCCATCAAGCGCCTAATCGGCCGCAATTTCGATGACCCGGTGGTGGCCAAGGATAAGGGCATGGTGCCCTACGATATCGTCAAGGGCCCAACGGGCGACGCCTGGGTCCGCGCCCAGAACAAGGATTACAGCCCCCAGCAGGTCTCCGCCTTCATCCTTCAGAAGATGAAGGAAAGCGCCGAGGCCCACCTGGGCGAGCCGGTCACCAAGGCGGTGATCACGGTGCCGGCCTATTTCAACGACGCCCAGCGTCAGGCCACCAAGGACGCCGGCAAGATCGCCGGCCTGGAAGTGCTGCGTATCATTAACGAGCCTACCGCCTCCTCCCTGGCCTATGGGCTGGATAAGAAGAAAGACGAAGTGA
>CAISYT010000232.1 GCA_903889785.1 uncultured Caulobacterales bacterium | reverse complement strand
GCTAGACCTAGACTTTGCAATGCAAGCGAGGCGGCATTACGACGCGGCTATGGACGCATCTCATTTGCCCTTGCTGGCCCGCATCGCAGACGCTCTCGACCGCTTGGCCCCTCCGCCGGCGCCGCCCGCCGATTTTTCGGCCGCGCGCCTGTTCCGCCACGATACCGCCAGCGGTACCTTCGTGGCCGCTCCGGACTATGGCTTGAGCCTAGACCTGTTGGTCGGAGTCGATCGCCAGAAGGCCCGTGTACTGGAAAACCTGAGCCGCTTTGCCCGGGACCTACCCAACAACAATGTGTTGCTGTGGGGTGTGCGCGGCACAGGCAAAAGCAGCCTGGCCAAGGCTGCCTTTATGGACCTCGCTAAGGGCGACCCAGCGCTGAAACTTATTGAGATCGACCGCGACGAGATCACAGCCCTCCCCGCCCTGTTCGAATCCTTGCGGGGCCGCAGCGACCGTTTCGTCGTACTGTGTGACGACCTATCGTTCGAGGAAGGTGCCTCAGCCGCCAAGGCCCTGAAGTCGGCGCTGGAAGGCGGCGTGGGCGGTCCGCCGGAGAATGTGCTGTTCGTCGCCACGTCCAATCGTCGGCACCTGATGCCGCGTGGCCATGCCGAGGATCAGGGCGCGATCAACGCCGCCGAAGATGCCGAGGAAGAGGTCAGTGTTTCGGACCGCTTTGGCCTGTGGATTGGCTTCCCGCCCATGGACCAGCCATCCTACCTGGAGGCCGTGCAGGGCTATGCGGTAAGGTTCGGACTCAAGATCGACGACCTCGACCGACGGGCGCTGCAATGGTCAGTCCTGCGCGGCGGGCGCTCTGGCCGAGTGGCGTTTCAATTCATCCGAGATCTGGCGGGCGAGTTGGGGATCAAGCCACCAAATTGATCTGAGCCGGCCTGACCCGTCGGAGATTCATCGCCTTCATCCCCGACAAGCGCGCAACATTCTCAAAAGAAAGACCGAGGTCCCGGCGCTCCGCTTCGCTGCGACCAGGATGACGGGGAAAAACTGCGGCCGGGGCGACGGGGGAACTAGCCGGCCACCAGTGAAAAGTCCGCCATCTGGTCCATCAGGCCGCGCACTTCGGCCAGCAGATTGAGGCGGTTTTCGCGCTCCTCGGGGATATCTGAATTGACCAGCACCTTCTCGAAGAAGGCGTCGACCGAGCCGCGCAGTTCGGCCAGGCGCTTCATAGCCTCACCAAAGCGTTCGTCCTGGATGGCAGCGCGGATATAGGGGTCGCGCTCCTGTAATGCCCGGCGCAGCTCGGTTTCCTCGGGCGGCTCAGCGTCACGTAGGTAAGATGGGGCGTTTTTCCAGCCGGACTTCTTTTCTTCGGCGCGCAGAATGTTCGTTGCACGCTTATAGCCCGTCAAAAGGTTGGCACCATTCTCGGTGGCCAGGAATGCGCTCAACGCCTCGACCCGCTCGACGATCCGCACGAGGTCGTCGTCGCCAAGTGCGAACACGGCGTCTACCAAGTCGTGCCGCTTGCCCTGATCGCGCAAGGTCACCTTCAGGCGGTCGGCGAAGAAGCCCCACAAGTCATCGCTCACAAGCCGACCCATCGGCAGACGCAGAGCGTTTTCCAGCACAATCCGGATCACGCCGAGCGCAGAGCGGCGCAGGGCGTAGGGGTCCTTACTGCCAGTGGGCTTTTCGTCGATCGAAAAGAACCCAACCAGGGTATCCAGCTTATCTGCCAAGGCCACGGCCACGCTAAGCGGCGCAGTCGGCACGGTGTCAGACGGGCCCATCGGGCGATATTGGTCGCGAAGGGCGTCGGCGATCTCGCCATCCATTGCGGCCGCTCGGGCGTAGTAACCACCCATCAGGCCCTGCAGCTCGGGGAACTCGCCCACCATGCCGCTGGCGAGATCCGCCTTGGCCAGACTTGCGGCCTCGGCAGCCTTGTCCGGATCAGCACCGACCAGCGGAGCAATCTGCCGCGCCAGGGCGACGATCCGCTCAATACGCTGGGCCATGGTGCCAAGCTTGGCGTGGAAGGTCACTCCGCTGAGCTTGCCCAGCCAGGGTTCGAACCCGACCTTGATGTCCTCATCCCAGAAGAAGCGGGCGTCATCCAGGCGGGCAGACAGCACCCGCGCGTTACCGGCGGCGATCTCAATGCCGCCGTCGCTGGCTTCGATATTGGCAACGGTGAGGAAATGGGGTGCCAGCAATCCAGTCTTAGGATCGCGCAAGGCGAAATACTTCTGGTGCGTGCGCATGGAGGTGCGGATCACCTCGGGTGGCAGGGACAGGAACGCCGGGTCCATGTCGCCCAGCACCGGCACGGGCCATTCGGCCAAGCCTGAAACTTCTTCTAGCAGACCTTCATCTTCGACCAATTCCAATCCGCGCGCGACACAGGCGGCCTTGGCATGCTTCAGGATTGTGGCTTTGCGATCCGCCTCATCGAGCACGACGAAATGGCCGGCCAGGGCCTCGCGGTATTCGGTGAAATCGCAGGCGCGAAATGGTTGGCCATTGCCCATGAAACGGTGGCCTTCGGTGATGTCACCGCTGGCGATACCGTCTATATCAAACGGCACGATCTGGCGGTCAAACACACAGAGAATGCGCTTGAGCGGCCGCACCCAGCGCAAGGTGCCGTTGCCCCAGCGCATCGACCTTGGCCAGGGAAAGCCGCGCACGATCTCGTCGACCATGCGGGCGATAATCTCGCTGGTCGGGCCGCCAGTCTTGGTCAGGGTAGCGTAGTAGACCCCGTCACGTTCGATCAATTGATCCGGCTTAAGGCCGGTTTTCTTGAGGAATCCCTCGATGGCCTGGGGCGGTGAGCCGACGCGCGGCCCCTTCAGCTCTTCCGAAACATCGCCCTGAGCCACCGGCAAGCCTTCGACCACCAGGGTCAATCGGCGTGGACCGGCATAGCTCACCAGGCGTTCCGGCGTGAGGCCGGCGGCGGTCAGACGCTCGCGCGCCATGCGCTCCAGTTCGCGGGCAGCATTGCCCTGCATACGGGCGGGAATTTCCTCGGAGAACAGTTCAAGCAGAAGCTGAGCCATTACGCGGGCTCCTGCTGATCGACCCAGGCCTGGGCGCAGGCCTTACAGAGGTCGCGGATGCGGCCGATATAGCTGGCCCGTTCGGCCACGGCGATCGCGCCACGGGCATTCATCAGGTTGAAATAATGGCTGGTCTTCAGCACCAGATCATAGGCAGGCAGCACCAAAGCCTGGCCCTGAGGCCCCCTGGCCTGCAGCACCCGCTTCACCTGCGCCTCAATGTCCTCGAAGTGGCGGCGGTACATATCAACGTCGAGCACCTCGAAATTATAGGCGCTCTGCTGGCGCTCGTTCTCCAGGAACACGTCGCCATAGGTCTTGGGCGCAGGGCTTGCCGGATCGTTGAACGGCAGATCGTAGACGTTATCGACGCCGAACACATACATCGCCAAGCGTTCCAAACCATAGGTCAGCTCGCCCGCCACCGGCGTGCAATCGAGCCCCCCGACCTGCTGCATATAGGTGTACTGGCTAACTTCCATCCCGTCGCACCAGACCTCCCAGCCCAGGCCCCAGGCCCCGACAGTAGGGTTTTCCCAGTCGTCTTCGACGAAGCGGATGTCATGCAGTTTGGGGTCAAGGCCAATAGCGGCGAGCGACCCCAGATAGAGGTCCTGCATATCTGCCGGATTGGGCTTCAGGATCACCTGGTACTGATAATAGTGCTGTAGCCGGTTAGGGTTCTTGCCATAGCGGCCATCCGACGGGCGGCGGGAGGGCTGCACATAGGCCGCGTTCCATGGCTTGTTGCCCAGCGCGCGCAGCACCGTGGCCGGATGCAGCGTGCCCGCGCCAACCTCTGTGTCATAGGGCTGCAGAATCACGCAGCCCTGATGGCTCCAGTACTCGTGCAGCGTGAGGATCAAGCCCTGGAAAGACAGGGTTTTTAAGGCTGGCATGGGATGTATGGGAGAGCCCTGAAAAAGTCGGCGGACCATAAGGCTCGGCGACTCTCAACTCAAGCCAAGCTGAAAACCCCAGCAATATAACCCAGCCAAATGCCTCGCCGACCGCGTTAGATCAGCGGCTGCGACAAAACGGCAGCCACCTTTCAGCGCACAGTCTGTGCAAGTCACCCCCAACGACGGACCCGTGATCCAATGCCCAGCCCACGAACCTCCTGCTTAATTTGAATGCATTTTGGTTCACGAAGCGCCCACTTATCAGGCGAACCGCCTCATTTGTTGTCAGTTGGTAACGGGTTTCCGGGCCACGGGGCCGAAGGCGCTTAGCGTGGAGGCTGAAGGCAAGTGCTTCTTACAGAGGTGCTGCGAGGCCCGGGCGGTTCGGGTGAATTGGGAGCAGGACGCATGAAACTGATTGTGGCCATCGTGAAGCCGTTCAAGCTGGACGAGGTCCGAGAAGCCTTGGTCGCAGCCGGCGTTGAGGGGCTAACGGTCTCTGAGGTGAAGGGTTACGGCCGCCAGAAAGGCCAGACCGAAATCTACCGCGGTGCCGAATACCAGGTGAATTTCGTGCCGAAGGTGAAACTCGAAGCCGTTGTTGACGACGCCCAGACGGCGAAAGCTGTCGAGGCGATCAAGGCCGCCGCCGCCACCGGCAAGATCGGGGACGGCAAGATTTTCGTGCTGAACGTCGAGGACGCCTTGCGCATCCGCACCGGCGAAACCGGCTCCGGCGCACTGTAGGCCTCAAGTCAGGATCAAGGGGATAACTATGAACATGATGCGATTTAAGCCGCTGGCGGGCCTGATGCTCGCGGCGACCCTGGCGGGGGCGCCCCTGGCGGGGGCCTATGCCCAGGACGCCGCCGCTCCCGTGGCCGCTGCGCCGGCCGCCGAGGCCGCCGCTCCCACCACCGAGGTGCCCGCTGCCGAGGCTGCTCCCGCCGCAGCGCCCGCCGAGATCGCGGCGCCGGAACAGACCGTCGATAAGGGCGATGTCTCCTGGATGCTGGTCTCCACCATCCTGGTGCTGCTGATGATCGTGCCCGGCCTGGCCCTGTTCTACGGCGGCCTGGTGCGCACCAAGAACATGCTGTCGATGCTCATGCAGGTCTCGGTTGTCGCCTGCATCGGCATGGTGGCCTGGGTTCTGTGGGGCTACAGTCTCGCCTTCACCGACGGCGGCACCTACGACAAGTTCGTCGGCGGGATGAGCCGGCTGTTCCTGCAAGGCATAGACGGCAACAGCAAGGTCGCCACCTTCTCGACCGGCATCTACCTGCCCGAGATCGTGTTCGTCTGCTTCCAGATGACCTTCGCCGCCATCACCGCAGCCCTGGTCCTCGGCGGCGTCGCCGAACGCATGAAGTTCGGCGCTGTCTGCGTGTTCGCCGTGCTGTGGCCGCTGCTGGTCTATTATCCCATCGCGCACATGGTCTGGTGGTGGGCGGGTCCCGACACCGTGGCCACCCACCCGGCTGACCCGATCCAGGCAGGCCTGCTCTGGGGCTACGGCGCCCTGGACTTCGCCGGCGGCACGGTGGTGCACATCAACGCCGGTATCGCGGCCCTGGTGGGCGCCCTGATCCTCGGCAAGCGCACCGGCTACAAGACCGAAGCCATGCCGCCGCACTCCCTGACCCTGACCATCACCGGCGCGGGTCTGCTGTGGGTGGGCTGGTTCGGCTTCAACGCCGGCTCCAACCTAGAATCCAACTTCTATGCCGGTCTGGCGATGATCAACACCTTCGTCGCCACCGCCGCCGCAGGTCTATCCTGGATCCTGGTGGAAATGATCGTGCATAAGAAGGCCAGCGCCCTGGGTCTGGCCTCGGGCATCGTCGCCGGCCTGGTCGCCATCACCCCCGCCGCCGGCTTCGCCGGTCCGATGGGCGCGGTGGTCCTGGGCCTGCTGGTCAGCCCGCTCTGCATATTCTTCTGCACCGTGGTGAAGAACGCCCTGAAGTACGACGACAGCCTGGACGCATTCGGCATCCACGCCATCGGCGGCATATTCGGCGCGATCATGACCGGCGTGCTGGTCAATCCTGCTCTCGGCGGCGCGGGCGTGGTGGACTACACCACCTGCGCCAAGGACGGCGACATCTCCACCTGCGACGCGGCGACCTATGTGCTGAGCACCCAGGTTCTGGCTCAGGTGAAAGCCGTGGGCGTGATTATCCTCTGGTCAGCCATCGGCAGCGCTATCGTGTTCCTGCTGATCAAGCTGGTCTTCGGGATGCGGGCGTCCAAGGAGGCCGAGGAAGACGGCCTGGACATCTCCGAGCACGGGGAACGCGCCTACCACTACTAGCCGCTAGGGAAACCTGGGATTGGGCGCGGAAGCTTCACAGCTTTCGCGCCTTTTTTTTGGACCTAGAGCGGGCCTTAGGAACAGTGCGAAGCGGTTTTCCGCCCGCAACCCGCTGAACGTGGTCAGGCCAACCGGCAGGCCTGGACCCACCAACCGGGGTACTTCGCCCGAACCTGGTCAGCCAAGTGTTGCGCCTCGTCGGCGCCCGCGCACAGGGCGAAGGCCGTGGCCCCCGATCCCGACATCCGCGCCAGCAGCGCCAGGGGCGATGTGGCCAGCCGATCGGCCGCCTCTCCCGCCGCCGGGGCCAGTCCGCGCGCGGCCGCCGCAAGGTCGTTGCGCGTCTCCGCCGCCAGCCAGGAAGCCAGTTCATGCACATCGGCGAAACCGGACGGTAGGTCCGGACTTAAGGGGCCCGGCGCCGGGCCGGCATCGAAGGCGGCGAACACCGCTCCGGTCGCAAGGGGGACCATCGGATTGGCGAGCACCGCGTGCAGCGGCGGCAGGGCTGGCGGGGCGCTGAGCTGTTCTCCCCTGCCCCCGGCGATCACCGCGCGGCTGATCACGCAGGCCGGCACGTCGGCACCCAGGGTCTCGCCGATCTCGCGGAGCACGCGCCGCTTGAGGCCAAGGCCCAGGGCTTCGTTGACCAGCCGCAGCGTCGCCGCCGCGTCCGCCGATCCGCCGCCAAGACCGGCGGCGACGGGCAGGATCTTCTGCAGATGCAGGCGGAACGCCGAGTCGGACGGCGGAGCGCGGTCGAGGATGGCGCGCACCGCACGCACCACCAGGTTGTCGCCGTTCATCGGCGCCGCCCCGGCGAAGGGACCACCGGCGGAGTAGGACAGCAGGCGCGCCGGTTCGATCAACAGGCGGTCGCCGATATCAGCGAACGCCATCAGGCTTTCGATCGGATGATAGCCGTCGGCGCCGGGCGCGCCGACGTGCAGGTAGAGATTGACCTTGGCACCGGCGAAACCGGTTGCGGACGTCAACTCAGTCGCCGGCGGGGCGGGCGCGGTTGGCCGCCGCCGCTGCGCTGGGCGCGGCGGGCGTTGCGGCGATATCCAGGCCGGACTTCAGCTTGGCCTCGACCTTCTGCCGGATCGCCTCGCTCGGCTGCAGGGTCAGGACCCGCGACCACTGGAACCGGGCCTCGATACGTCGGCCGACCTTCCAGTAGGCATCGCCGAGGTGATCGTTGACGTCGGGATCGGCGGGTTCGAACATCACCGCGCGCTCCAGGTTCGACAACGCCGAACGGTAGTCGCCCAGGCGGTAGTAGGCCCAGCCAAGGCTGTCGATCATGGCGCCCGAGCGCGGGCGCTGGGCCACGGCGCGCTGCACCATCTCCATCGCCTTGGGCAGGTTTTCGCCGCGATCGATCCACATGTAGCCGAGGTAATTGAGCAATTCCGGCTCGTCAGGGGCTAGAACAAGGGCCGCCTTGAGGTCGCGCTCGCTGTCGTCGTGCCGGCCGGCCTGGGCCAGAGTGGTGCCACGCAGGTAGAACAGTCGCCAGTCCGCCTTGTCGCCGGCATTGGCGACCAGTTTGTCGAGCAGGCCGACGGCCTCGCCGGTCCGGTCGGAGGCGCGCAGCAGTTCCGCCAGGGTGATGGAGGCGTCGCGGCTGCCCGGCGCGGAGGCCTCGGCAGCGCGGGCGGCGGCCAGGGCGGCCTGTTTGTCGCCGGCGGTCTGATGGGTCCAGGCTGTCTTGGCCATGGCCTGGATGTAGAGGTCGGAGCCCTTCGGCACCTTCGCGTAGGCGGCCAGGGCTTCTTGCGTATTGGTGTCCGACAGCAGGTCGCCGACCAGCAGCCACGCCTCCATCCGCTTGGGATCCGCCGCCAGGGCCAAGCGTAGATAGGCCATGGCCCCTTCATCATCGTCGACACCGACGCGGATGGCGGCGCAGGCCACGAGCACGCGAGAAATCTGGTTGATCGGGCTGGCCAGTCGAGGGGCGCGGCCGCCAGCAGCGGCGCGGGCGCGGGCGTCCTTCAGCCCCTGATCGGTGCGGCCACGCGACAGGCCCAGGTCGTAAAGCGCCACCGCATCGGCGCGACGACCACGGCGCTCAAGAAACTCGCCATAATCAGCCAGGAACAGGCTGAACGTGGGAGACGAAGGCCCAGCAAGCAGCTTGTAGCCCGTTTCAGCCTCGTCATAGCGCTTCTGCCGCTCAAAGATCTGCGCCTGGGAAAGCTGGCCGTAGTATTGCACCACGCGGTCGATACGCTGGTCAGGCCGCACCACGGCGGCATCCTTCACCTTAGCGGCATCAGCCATCAGCGGCATCAGCAGCGCGGCGGCAGCCCGGTTGGTCTGCCCGAACCGCGACATACTCACAATGCCAAAGGCGGCCTTCGGTTTACCGGCAGCCATGGCGGAGACGGCGCGGGTGAGGTCGCCCAGCTGACGCAAATCGTTGTCGGCGGCGTCTGCTTGCGGTGCCAGGGCAGCAGCCTGGACAATATCGCCCGACAGCAGGGCGGCAACGAAGCTCCCCCGCAGCACTTCCGGATCGGTCGTGCCGGCGGCGCGGGCGTTGTTGAGCAGGGTCAGGGCCTCAGCCGCTCTGCCCTGCGCCATCGCCGCGTGACCAGCCAGGAACAGGCCATAGGCTGATGCGCCATCGCTGCTGCTGGCGTGAGAGGCCGTCTGGCTTGGGCGCAGGCCAAAGTCGGCCGCCGTGGTCGCGCAGGCGGTCAAAAGGACCAGCGGTGCTAGGGCTGCAAGCCAGGAAAATCGCAACATTGCGGCATGGTTTGAGCGCTTTTGGGCACCCACGCAAGAGGCCCTAAGGCAAAGGCGTGATGCAGCCTCGCCGACTGGCAAGGCTATTCCACCCAAGACTCGCCCAGGCTGATCCGGTTCTGATTCCCGCTGAACCGGCCGACCCTTGCCTCACATATTGGGATAGTTGGGCCCACCGCCGCCCTCAGGCGTGGTCCAGACGATGTTCTGGCTCGGGTCCTTGATGTCGCAGGTTTTGCAGTGGACACAGTT
>CAISYT010000231.1 GCA_903889785.1 uncultured Caulobacterales bacterium | reverse complement strand
AGCGAGAACAGAGCAGTGGCCCGGGTGTCTCGCCATCGCGAGTGTTGCCCCCTTGTGCACCCAAGGGACAGTTTTCTTGCAGAGGTTTGCTCGTGAACGACCCGCATCAGCCCAAGCCCGCCACCCTGTTCGGTTGGATCCGCGACTTGAATCGCAAGGAGCGCAGGACCTTCGGCGCGGCCGTTGGCGGCTGGGCGCTCGACGCCATGGACGTGCAAATTTACAGCTTTGTCATTCCCACCCTGATCACGGTCTGGGGCATTTCACAGGGCCAAGCCGGTCTCGTTGGCACGGCAGCCCTGCTGACATCCGCGCTCGGCGGCTGGTTAGCCGGTTGGTTTTCTGACCGCTTTGGGCGCGTTCGCACATTGCAGATCGCCATACTGTGGTTCGCCTTCTTCACCCTGCTTTCGGGTCTGGCGCAGACCTACAATCAACTGCTCGCGTCACGGGCGCTCATGGGATTGGGCTTCGGAGGCGAATGGGCTGCTGGTTCGGTCTTGCTCGGAGAAACCATGCGAGCCCAGCACAGGGGAAAGGCACTGGGTTTCATGCAGGCTGGCTGGGCGATTGGGTGGGGTGCGGCAGCCTTAGCCTATGCGTTGCTTTATTCGATCCTACCGCCTCAGACCGCATGGCGCGTGCTGTTCTTTGTTGGCGTTGCTCCGGCATTCCTGGTCTTCTTTCTGCGTCGGTTCATCAACGAATCCGAAGTTTACCTGCAGTCCAAAAAGGCTACCGGCCCGAAAACAGGATCGAGTTTCCTCGAGATTTTTCGGCCACCGCTCCTGCGTGTGACCCTGCTTGGCGGCCTTGTCGGAACAGGGGCCCAGGGCGGCTATAACGCCGTCACAACGTGGCTTCCGACCTTTCTGCGCACTGAGCGGCATCTGTCGGTCTTGAACTCATCTGGCTATTTGGCCGTGCTAATTGTGGGGTCGTTTTTTGGCTATGTCAGCGGCGGTTATCTGTCGGACCGCATCGGCCGCCGCCTGACGTTTCTACTGTTCGCAATCTGCGCAGGCCTGATCGTCGCGACCTATACCTCAGTCCCATTCGGTAATGGGACCATGCTGGTTCTCGGCTTTCCAATGGGCTTCTTTGGCGCTGGCGTGTTCAGCGGAATGGGCGCGTTCTACACCGAACAGTTCCCGACCCATGTCCGGGGCGTAGGTCAGGGTTTCGCATACAATCTAGGGCGCGCCATCGGTGCCTTTTTCCCAGCCATGGTTGGCTTCCTGTCCGGCCGCATGGGACTTGGCGTTGCAATCGGCGTGTTCGCCTTCAGCGCCTACGCCCTGATGGCCGTGGCCGCATTCATGCTTCCTGAAACCAAAGGTAAGGCGCTCGATGGCGGCCTCGCCTTCCCTGAATCTGGCCGGAACGCCTGACATGAAGATTGTTCGCCGCAGCGACGCCCCGCCCTACGTCGCGCCTAAACATATTGGCGTGGACGCCTTTCGCCTGCAGGGACCGCCCGTTTCCAGCCCCAGCTTCTGCGGCGTTGGACTGTCTTTCTACGAGCCCGGCGGGCGGGCGGAAATGGACGCAGGACCGACGGAGAAACTCTACGTCCTGTTGGAGGGCAGCCTCACGGTCAGCCTGGCGTCCGGCGAAACCGCCACGCTTGAGGTTCACGACAGTTGCCTGATAGAACCGAATGAAATGCGGGCGGTCGAAAATCGAACAGATCGCCAAGCCGTCTTGCTGGTAATCACGCCACCGCCCGCCGCGTAAACAATACGTCACCCACACATTCTTGAGCGTTCCCGAGGTCGCATGGCGAAAAAATCTAATCCCGAACGTGCACCTAAGGCACTGATCAACGACGACATCGGCGAGGCGAAGCGGCTGGAGATGTACCGGCTGCAGGTCACAATCCGTGAGGCCGAGCAACGCGCGAATGACCTGTTCTTCCAAAACATGATCAAGGGGACCAGCCACCTTTCCCTCGGTCAGGAAGGCATTGCCGCGGGCGTTGCCGCAGCCATGCAGCCCGACGACAAGACCTTCTGCACCTACCGAGGCCACGCCCACACCCTGGCCCGCGGCGTACCGGTCGAGAAGGTGCTCGGAGAACTGATGGGCCGCGATAATGGCCTGATGCGGGGCAAAGGTGGCTCTATGCACCTGACCTCGGTCGAGCATGGGGTGATGGGATCCTACGCCATCATTGGCGCGCATCTGCCGATCGCCTGTGGGTCTGCTTGGCGGTCGCAATACAAGAATGCCGGTGATGTCACCGTCGTGTTCTTCGGCGACGGAACGACAAACATCGGGGCGTTCCACGAAGCGCTAAATTTCGCGGTCATCTGGAAACTGCCGGTGATCTTCGTCTGCGAGAACAACCTCTATATGGAATACACCTTGAATGCCGACGTCACCGCCGTCGAGCATCCGGCTGCCGACCGCGCCGCAGCCTACGGCCTGCCGCGGATCCTGATCGATGGAAATGACGCGGATATTGTGTTCCGCACCATGCGTGACGCCTTCGCCAAGGCTCGCGCCGGCGACGGGCCAACGCTAGTTGAAGCCTTAACCTACCGCCATTCGGGCCACTCACGCGCTGATCCGGCCAAGTATCGCCCCGAGGGTGAGCTGGAATATTGGAAGGAACACAAGGATCCCATCAAGATCTACAAGGATCGTTTGAGGTCCTTCGGTGTCAGCGATGCTCAAATGCAAGACATCGACATTGAAGTTATGCAGGTGATCGACGACGCAACCGAGGCCTGCAAAGCAGCGCCCACCACGTCCGTGGATATCCTTTTCACCGACGTTTACGCCGATGGAGGCTGGGCATGGCGGAACTAACTTATCGCGACGCCGTCGCGCGGGGCATAGCCCAAGAAATGGAGCGCGACGAAGACGTCGTGTTCTTAGGGGAAGATGTCGCCGCCGCCGGAGGCGTCTTCAAGGCCACGGTCGGACTGCTCGATAAATTCGGGCCGCTGCGCGTTCGCGACACGCCGATCTCTGAACAGGCCATCCTGGGCGCCGCGATGGGTGCCGCCATGACCGGATTGAAGCCGATCGCAGAGATCATGTTCGCCGACTTTCTGGCGGTATGTTTTGACTATGTCGCCAACGAGTTGCCCAAGGCCCGCTACATGACCAACGGGCAGGTCGGAGTGCCATTAGTGATCCGCTTCGGCGGCGGTGGCGGCCTGCGTTTTGGTGCCCAGCACAGCCAGTGCGTTGAGAACTGGTGCATGCAGTTCCCGGGCCTGAAAGTCGTTTCACCCTCTTCGCCGGTGGATGTGATCGGGCTTATGGCCGCTGCGGTCCGCGATCCAGACCCCGTCATGTTTATGGAGCACAAGGCCCTCTACGCCATTAAGGGAGAGGTGCCTGACGGTGAGATTGTCGACACCCTCGGCACTGCCAAAATTCTGCGCCACGGCACGGATTGTACCATCGTCGCGCTTGGCCTGATGGTGCATCGCGCCCTCGCCGCCGCAGAACGGCTGGCGGCTGAGTTCGGTATTTCCTGCGAAGTGGTCGATGTACGGTCTTTGGTACCGCTGGATACGCAGACCATTCTTGGATCCGTCGCCAAGACCGGTCGCGTTTTCACCGTGGAGGAGAATCCTCGGGTTTTGGGCTGGGGCGCCGAGATCATGTCGATCATCTGCGACGAAGCCTTTTATGACCTGGATGGTCCGCCAATCCGCATCACCAGTCCGCACATTCCGTTGCCGGCCGCAGACCTCCTGGAAGACATGGTCATTCCAAGCGTCGAGCGCGTCGTCGAAACCATCCGCAGATCCATGGCGGCCTGAGGCACGGTATGTACGATAACCTGCTTGCTGGTGTTTCAACCGACCTATGGATCAATGGTCAGTGGCGTCCTGCGTCGGACGGCGGTCGGTTCGACATCGAGGACCCAGCCACAGAACAGACCATCGTCTCCGTTGCCTCTGCCACGGTCGATGACTGCTTAGGGGCCGTCGATGCCGCCCAAAAAGCCTTTGGGCCCTGGGCGGCCAAATCGCCCCGCGAGCGCGGCGAAATCCTGCGGCGGTGTTACGAGATCATGATCCGCGAGAAGGAACGGCTCGCCAAGATCATCACGCTTGAGAACGGCAAGGGCTTAGAAGACTCCAGGGCAGAAGCCGCATACGCGGCAGAGTTCTTCCGCTGGAACGCGGAAGAAGCCGTGCGGGTGATCGGTCAAACATCGATGTCGCCGTCCTCAGGCGCGCGGATCCTGACAAGCTACAAACCAGCGGGCGTTTCGCTGCTTGTGACGCCTTGGAACTTCCCTGCCGCAATGGCCACCCGAAAGATTGGGCCAGCCTTGGCAGCGGGCTGCTCAGTGGTGATCAAACCAGCTTCGGCTACGCCCCTGACCATGCTGGCCCTCATGCCTATCCTGGAAGAGGCTGGCGTGCCCGCTGGCGTCGTGAACGTCGTGCCGTCCGTGCAGTCGGGCAAGGTTGTGTCAGCCATGCTGGCGGACATTCGGGTTCGAGTGATCTCGTTCACGGGCTCAACCCAAGTCGGGCGCGTTTTGCTACGGGAAGCGGCACACAACGTGGTCAAGCCGTCTATGGAACTTGGCGGAAACGCACCGTTCATAGTCTTCGAAGACGCCGATATTGATGCGGCAGTCGAGGGCGCGATGATCGCCAAGATGCGCAACATGGGCGAAGCCTGTACCGCGGCTAACCGCTTTTATGTCCACGAGCAGGTCGCTGATGCGTTCAGCGCCAAAATGACGGACCGGATGGCAGCACTTAAAATGGGCAACGGCTTGACCGAAGGTATTGCTGTTGGCCCCCTCGTAAACAAGGCGACGCGCGACAAGGTCGAAAGCCTGGTCAACGATGCCGTCGCCAAGGGTGCAAAGGTCACGACGGGCGGCACAAGAGCGAGCGGCCCAGGCTACTTCTATCCGCCCACCGTACTGACGGATGTTCCAGACACGGCCGACCTCGTTTGGGAGGAGATCTTTGGTCCTGTGGCTGCAATTCAAACGTTCCGCGACGAAGACCTGATGATCGAGCAGTGCAACAAGAGCGAGTACGGTCTGGCTTCGTATATCT
>CAISYT010000230.1 GCA_903889785.1 uncultured Caulobacterales bacterium | reverse complement strand
CCTCGGCCGGGAATAGGGCGTCTACGCCCTGCAGCCGTTTGAACAGCGGTGCCAATAGCGGTTCGCAGATCATGCTCACCTTCACCGCGCCCTTGGCTTTCAGCAGGTTGGCGTAGCGGGCCATCATGATCTTGTCGCCTAGGCCTTGTTCCATCCAGATCAGAATGGATTTCCCGGTCAGGGGCTCGCCGCGCCAATGCGGATAAGACACCGGTGGCGGGGCGATGTTGCGCCCGGTATTGATCGGTGCGGTGCGGGATTCCAGCTCCCGGAACCCCTCCTCGAACTTTCCCTGGCCAAGCAGGGCGTGGGACAGGACGAAGTGCGACATCAGATGGTCGGGTTTCTTGCCGATCACCTGCCGTGCAACGCTTTCAGCCTCGGCCCGGCGGCCGGTGTTTAGCAGGATCAGGCTCAGATTGTGCAGCGCCGCGGTAAGGTCTGGATTGCGGACCACAAGTTCGCGGGCCAGGCGTTCCGCTTCTTCGTAGGCGTCGCGGGCGATCAGCAGAACGATCAGGTTGTTGATTGTCGACGGGTGGCCCGGCTCTAGCTTCAGAACCTCGCGGCGCAGGGCCTCGGCGCGGATGGCGTCGCCGGCGGTTGTGGCCGCGTCGGCGATGGCCGACAGTAAGGCGGGCGAGCTGGCGGCGGCCTTGGGCTGTTTGTCGGCGAAGTCTAGCACGGCCATATGCTGGCCGGTCTCGTTCATGGCCTTCAACCGGGCGACCAGGGGGTCGTGCGGAATCTGCACCTGCTTAACCTGAGCCTTACCCGGCGGTGGAGGCCCGCCTGTCTTGCTGCGCTTAGCCATGGGGCTATATCAGCCGCGGCGGATAACCCGCCTCTGCCAGGGCCTGAATGATCTCGGCGGTATGCTGGGCGTCGCGGGTCTCAATCATCAGGTCGAATTCGGCCCCCTTGGCCGGCACGTCGAGCGCCAGGCGGTTGTGCGCCACCTCGATGATATTGGCCCCCATCTTGCCGATCAAGGCGCTCGTATTGGCTAGTAGGCCCG
Source organism: uncultured Caulobacterales bacterium (assembly GCA_903889785.1). GTDB lineage: Bacteria > Pseudomonadota > Alphaproteobacteria > Caulobacterales > Caulobacteraceae > Caulobacter. The sequence continues at coordinate 1,558 of CAISYT010000230.1, read as the reverse complement.
GCCGATCATCACCGACGATGCGGATCGAGACCAACCGCTGCGCTCGCACCAGGTCGCGCGTCAGCAGTGACGCCAGCAGCCGTGTGTCGATATTGCCGCCGCAGAGCACCAAACCGGTCTTTTTGCCCTTGAACCGCTCGGGATAGGCCAGCAGTGCGGCCAGGGACGCCGCCCCCGCCCCCTCGGCGATGGTTTTTTCCACCGTGGCATAGAGGGCCACGCCCTGTTCGAAATAGGCTTCTTCGACCAGCAGTACGTCGTCGATCAGGGGCGCGGCGGCAGCGAAACAGCTTTCGCCTACGCGCTTGACCGCTATGCCCTCGGCCACCGTCTGGCCGCCCACCACGGCTTCCACCCCGGCCATGCGGGCCGTGAACGAGGGGTACATGGTGGGTTCGATCCCCACGATCGAGATATTGGGATTGAGCGCCTTGGCGGCCGTCGCCATGCCGGCGATCAGTCCGCCCCCGCCAATCGGGATCGGCAGCACCTCGAGGTCAGGCTGGTCTTCCAGCATTTCCAGCGCCACCGTGCCTTGGCCGGCCATGACGTCGTCGTCGTCAAAGGGGTGCACGAACACAAAGCCATGCTTCTGGCGCAGGCGCATCGCTTCTTCAGAGGCTTCATCGAAGCTGTCCCCAAACAGCACCACCTCGGCCCCAAAGGCCCGCGTCTGCATCACCTTCACAAACGGCGTGGTGCGCGGCATGACGATGGTGACCGGCACGCCCAGGCGGGCGGCGTGATAGGCGAGGCCCTGGCTGTGGTTGCCTGCGCTGGCTGCAATAACGCCCCGCGCGCGGTCGATGTCTGAGAGCAACATCAGCTTGTTAAGCGCGCCGCGCTCCTTGAAGGCGGCGGTGAACTGCTGGTTCTCGAACTTCACCCACACCTCGGCACCGGTGATCTGCGACAGAGTCACCGAGTGCTCAAACGGCGTGCGTTTGATGTGCCCTTTCAGCCGGCTGGCTGCGGCGCGGATCGCATTGAGGTCGAGAGTCATTGGAAAACGGGCCGTTACAGGGGATGCGCTTCCTACCCCTGCGACCGCCTCATCGCAATGCGCGCAGCAGATCATAGCGGCGCATTGCCTTGCCGGGCAGCGCTGAAACTCCGCCTAAGGGCAGACCCTCGGCGGCCTCGCGCAGACGATAGGCGACGCCACGCAATAGGGTGGCCGGCGATTCGACGCCAACAAAACCATGACGGGTCTCCTGCGTGGCCTTGGAAAGCTCTCGCTTGAAGCGGTAGTCGCCGCAGCCAAGGTCCAGCCGTCTGTAAGGCTCACCCACCATCCATTTCAGGATGTCCTGAAACAGCAGCAGACTGGGCGAATAATGCTCAAATTCGGGCGCGTGAGCGATAAGCCGGCCGTGCACCGCCGCGAGCCGGTCGCCTATGTGCAAGGTGAAGAGCGCGCCGCCGAAATCGGAATCCCGCCGCTCGAAAAGCGCTTCGATGAGGTTCATCGTCTAGCCGGCCGCAAAGATGTTGGTTTAGTTGGTTTGCTTGAGCTGCGTCCGCTTTAGCACGATCAGCGTTTGGAAGTCCGTTGAGG
>CAISYT010000229.1 GCA_903889785.1 uncultured Caulobacterales bacterium | reverse complement strand
GCGGCCGCGAGGCCGGTCGGGCGCGGGTCGAGCGGGACGCCCATAGGGCAGATGCCGCCTACCTGGCCCTGACCGGCCAAGTCGCCATGATGGCGGTTCGTATCGGTGCCCTTCGGGGTCAAATCAGTGCGGCCCAGGCCGTGGTTGCCGATGACCAGCGAACGGTCGACATCGCCAATAAGGCAGAAGCGGCTGGTTCCGCGGCCCCCGCAAACCTCTCGCCGAGTGTGGCTCAGATGGCCGCCGACAGAGCACAGATTCCGCCGCTGCAGGCCCAATTGGCCCAGGCGCGCCATGCGCTCGCCCTGCTGGTTGGGCAGGCACCAGGCAGCTGGACCGCCCCTGATTTCGACATGGCATCGTTCCAGATCCCGACCCAGATACCCGCCAGCGTACCGTCCGAACTCGTACGCCGGCGCCCAGACATCCTAGCGGCTGAAGCCGAATTACACGCGGCCACCGCCGACATCGGGGTGCAGATCGCAAAGCTTTACCCTGACCTGAAGCTCAATGCCGGCTTCAATCAGGGTGCACTCGAGCTGGGTAAGATTTTTTCCTACGACTCCACCGGCTGGAATTTCGGCCCACAATTGGTGCTGCCAATCATTGACGGCGGCCGTCGCAAAGCCACTATCGCCGGGGCGCAGGCCGAGGCCCGTGTCGCCGACGCCCACTATAAGCAAACTGTGCTGACCGCCTTCAGTCAGGTGGCGGACGCTCTGGATGCGCTGGGCCGCGACGATGAGGTAATCAAGGCGGTCGGAGACCAGGTCGCCTCGGCACAGGATAGTTTTATCAACGCGCAAAAGGCCTTTGATCTTGGGGGCGGCACCCTGCTGTCGGTGGTCGACGCCCAGCGGCAGCTGAGCCGAGTGCGCCGCGATCTGGCCCGGGTGCAGGGTGATCGCTATGCCCATATCGTGGCCCTGTTCACCGCCGTGGCCGCAGACTGGCGCCAGTCCTGACCTTAAGTTAGGGCAGGGCCATGAAGGTCTTGCTGGCATGTGTCGTCGCAGGCAGCGCGATTGCGGGAACCGCCTCCGCTCAGGCGTCGGCGGGCTGCATGCTTCTAGAATCGCGTCTGCGCTATGAAACGGTCGAGCAGGCGAGCCTGTCTCGTACCACCTATGGCCTATCGGATCGCACCCGCATTGGTTGGGAAACCGGCGAGGCCAAGGGTCTGCGCGGGCTAATCGAATTTGAAACTGTGGAACCCCTGATAACCGGTCACTTCAACGTGGCTACTCCGACGCGCAGTCTGAACGGCAAGACCCAGTATCCCGCCATCAATGATCCAGCGAATTCCAGCCCAATCGATTGCAGCTGACCTGGAAGGTCAATTCGGCGCTGACGGTCGTCGTCGGGCGTCAGTTGATGAACGTCGATGATCAGCGGTTCGTCGGCACCACGACCTGGCGGCAGGATGAGCAGACCTTCGATGCGACCAAGGCCGACCTTGTCCGCGGTAAATTCAGTGCCACTTGCATCTACTTGGCCGGGGTGAACCGTAACCTAGACCGGGATTGGACGTCTGATAGACACGCCTTGATCCTGGGCTACACGGTCGCTGCACCGCTTCGGATCGAAACTTTTGGCTACGCTCTGGATGTCAGCAACATGCTGATCCTGTCGACTGACACTGCTGGAGCGCGGGCGTCGGGGCGGTTCAAGTTCGATGGTGCCAAGATCAGGTATGCCCTGATCTATGCCCACCAGGGCGACTATCGTAGAATTAACGGCCAGTTCTCGCTCGACTATGAAGGGGTCACTGTCGATGCCGTTTATGGCCTATGGTCGGGCGGATTAGCCTATGAGGTTCTGGGTGGTGACGGCAAACGCGGCTTCGTCACCCCGTCGCAGACCAACAACGGTTTGCAGGGTTGGGCGGATGCCTTCTCTGCGGTCGGCGGTGCCAAGACCTTTGTCGACGGTCTGTAGGACCTTAATTTGCAGATTGCCGCACGGCCCAAGTGGCATTTATGGGCGTTCGACAATCCACAGTTCACGCTGCGCGGTCATAATTTTGATAATTAGCGTTTCGGCGTTTCCCTGGCGCGCGAGCTCGACGCCAAGGCGAGCTTCGCCCTGACGCCTAGGCTGTCGGTAATGTCTCAGTTCGCAGACTTCCAAGCCTCGGCCCACCGGTCGCAAGGTGCAGCCGCGCCGCCCGCGTCGCGGACAAAATTCAGCGTCGGACTGGAATTTAAGCTCTAGGCCACGGCTTAGGGTTGCGGCGTGACGCCGCTCACAGGTCCCTTGATGCGGATCAATACGGCGCTGCCGGCGGCTGCGGCCGCGGCGGTGACGAGGGTGCCCCAGGCCATATCGGCACCGGTGATCGTCCACGACCACATCCGTAAGGTGGCGGCATTGGTCAGGTCATAGGTGGCATAGGCCACGAAGCCGAGGATCGCACCGGTGATGGCTGCCTTGCGAACGCCGCCCTCGCGCGCCGAGGGCACGGTGGCCAGAACCGTAATGCCGCCCAGGTAAATTAGGTAAAACAGAACGGCAGGAAGCATATCGATTTTGTCGGCCAACAGCGGGCCGATCGCCGGCCTATACAGCCGCGCATTGGTCAAGGTGAGCCAACAGGCGTCCATGGCCATGAACGTGACGAAGCTGGCGAGGTAGGCGAGGGCATAAGGCATGGCGCGGGGTCCCGTCAGACAGGTTTGAGCAGATAGTGGCTGACGCCCCACTCGGCACCGCCGCGGTCGCCAAAAAGTCCGGCCGTCGCCAGGAAAAATAACCTCCAGCGCCTTTTCCAGACCTTGGCTTCGTCACCGTAGGTCCCGACCAGTACGGGCCAGATGATATCCTGATGAGAGTCGAAATACTCCAGCCATTGCAGGGCGGTGCGCTGGTAGTGCTTGCCACTCCAACGCCAATCCTGCTCGACCGCATAGAGATCCGGAAAGCCGCGGATCAAGTTGTGGCTGGGCATAAGCCCGCCCGTGAAGAAGTACTGGGCGATCCAGTCCGATCGGTCCTTCACCTCAAAGCGATAGGGGGCGGTGATGTGGCTGAACAGGTGCAGGAACAGCCGACCATCGGGCTTGAGCCATTGCCGCGTGCGCTCAAGCAGGCCGCGCCAGTTGGCCATGTGCTCAAACATCTCAACCGAAACGATACGATCAAAGCTCTGTTCGATCGAAAAGTCGTTCATGTCGGATGTGATGATGCTGAGGTTGGTTAAGCCAAGGGCCTTGGCTCGGCCATCGATAAAGTCTTTTTGT
>CAISYT010000228.1 GCA_903889785.1 uncultured Caulobacterales bacterium | reverse complement strand
TCCTCGCCATCAAACACGCGGGCGGGGCCACGGTGCTTGGTGTGATTTAGGCCGGCCACCTTGACGATCGCGCCATCGGGAGCCAGCGAGCCCCACAGACCGACCACCCCGCCAGTCGGCAAGAGCGGGTTGGACACCGGACGGATCACCACCTGATCGGCGCGCCAGACCACGTCCTTGAGGTTTTCGGCCAAGGTCTTGCCTGTGACCGTCATACAGTCGCCGTGCAGTAGGCTGGCATCCAGTAGGGTGCGCATCAGCATCGGCACGCCACCAGCCTCGCCCATGTCCTTGGCCACATAACGGCCGCCCGGCTTGAGGTCGGCGATATAGGGTGTGCGCTTGAAGATCTCGGCCATGTCCTTGAGCGTGAATTCCACGCCACATTCATTGGCCATGGCCGGCAGGTGCAGGCCGCCGTTGGTCGAGCCGCCGGTCGCTGCGACCACAACAGCTGCGTTCTCGAAGGCCTTACGGGTGCAGATGTCACGCGGCCGCAGATTCATCTCGATCAGCTTCATCACCGCCTCGCCCGAGGCCCGGGCATAGGCGTCGCGGCTCTCGAACACGGCCGGCAAGGCGCTGGACAGCGGCAGTGCCAGGCCGATGGCTTCAGACACGCAGGCCATGGTGTTGGCTGTGAACTGGCCGCCGCAGGCCCCGTCGCCAGGGCAGGCATGTTCTTCGACCTGGCACAGGCGCTCTTCACTGATCTTGCCGGCAGAAAACTGGCCCACCGCCTCGAACACGTCCTGAACCGTGATGTCCTGGCCATCAAGGCGGCCTGGCATGATCGAACCGCCGTACAGGAACACACTGGGCACATTCAGCCGCAGCATGGCCATCATCATGCCCGGCAAGCTCTTGTCGCAACCGGCCACCCCGACCAGGGCGTCATAGCCGTGGCCGCGCATGGTCAGTTCCACGCTGTCGGCGATCAGGTCGCGGCTGGGCAGAGAGCTGTGCATGCCCTCGTGGCCCATGGCGATGCCATCGGTAACAGTGATGGTGCAAAACTCGCGTGGCGTACCGCCTGCGGCCTTCACGCCCACGCTGGCTGCCTGAGCCTGTCGCATGAGGGCGGTGTTGCAGGGGGCCGCCTCGTTCCAGCATGAGGCCACGCCGACGAACGGCTGGGCGATCTCGCGGCTGCCGAGCCCCATGGCATAGTAATACGAGCGGTGCGGCGCGCGCGCCGGTCCCTCGGTCACATGCCGGCTGGGCAGGCTGGACTTATCCCAGGTTCCGTCGGGGCGTTTGGTCATGTCGTCCTCAAGGCCGTCTTGATGAGCGCGCGACAGGTGCCAAGAGCGATGTCCACTTTCGGCAATCGTGCGCTTCGAGGAGCGTGACCTAAACCTCTGAGCCCACGGATTCAACGCCTGCGGCGAGATCGGCCGCCAGTGCGAGCCTTAGCGCGGCCGCAGCTTCCTGGCCCGTCACGGCCGGACGCGAGCGATCACCGCGCACACTGTCGAGGAACGCACCGACACTGGCCCCCAGCGGATCGCGCCCGGCGGGGGTCTGGACAAAATCTTCCAGCAAAGCAAACCCGGTGGTGTTGCGGAACTCGCGGGTCATGAAATCGATCTCGATCTCGCCGGTTGCGAACACCAGTTTCATGGTCCGCTTGCGCTCGGGCGTAACCCGCGAGGCCTCGAATCGGGCCGTAAAACCATCATCAAACGCCACATCGGCAACCAAGGTGTCAGCGCTGCCCACCGCCCGCACTGTCGAATGGGCCACCCAGGCTACAGTCAGGGCCAGATCCATGTCGTGCACCATGAGGTCCAGGGCGGTGGAGACGTCGCGGTTTCGCGGCGACGGCGGGCCAGTGCGTACCGCTTCCAGCCGCAACGGGGCCTGCGAAATATCGAACAAGCCCATGGCGGCGAATACCAGCCGCTCCTGATGCCCTGTCGCCAGGACCACGCCCTTGCTGGCGGCTGCGGCCACCAGGGCATCGGCATCCTCTGCCGTCACGGCCAGCGGCTTTTCCACATAGGTCGACTTGCCCGCCAGCAGGGCGGCCAGGGCGGGTTGCGCATGGTAGATCGCCGGCGTCGCTACCGTCACCACGTCTACGGCGTCGAGGAACGCAGCGTAGTCGTCGAACGCCTTGGCACCCAGGGGTTCGGCCAGGGCGCGGGCCCGCGCCAAATCCAGATCGAACACCGCCGCCAGGTCGGACTGGTCAAGTTCAGCGTATTTCTTGGCGTGATAACCGCCAAAGACGCCCGCTCCGGCCACACCGGCTTTCAAGGTTTTGCTCATGGTCCAATATCTCTAAGCCGCTTCGCGGCGGAATGTTCACGCAATGCGGTGTTTTGATCACGGATTTTACGCCCTCCGCAAAGCGAGTCCGATTCCGCAGGTGCGTTGTTAACCTTCGTAAACGCGACACTCTTGCGACTTTTGATGATCATCACGTTGAAAGCTGATTTCGATATATTGGCATGGAATCAATTATCTGGCCTGTTTTTCAGCCATGGATTGTCACCGGCAGGTCAATTTGCGGCACCTGCGACATCGCAACTGCGAAATAATCACGTTTTCGGTAGCGATTTCGTGATCAACGCTTTACTTAGCCCGTAGCGGCAAGGGCCGGATTCAGGAACGGATCGATGCACGACATAGTCGACAGGGCGGCAATGGCCGCACGCGACGGTGCCAGCGAGGCCGGGCAGCCGGTTGCTGACATCCCACCAATCGCACCGCTAGACATGCCGCTGCGCGCCCTTACGGAGTGGCCCAAGGCCGCGCCGGTCCGCGCCGTCACCGCGCCCGCGACCATCGGCCACCGCCGCGCGACCATGCTCATCGCCACGCTCGTGGTGGCCGGTCTATCGTGGAGTGCCACCTATCAGACCGTGGCCCTTGGCGGCGTGACCCGGCTGGAAGTGATCTGCCTGGTCCTGCTCGTGCCACTATTTCTCGCCCTATCCCTTTGGTTCTGCACCGCCGCTGCTGGGTTCCTGATTCTGCTTGGAAAGCCGCGCGATCCGCTGGGTATTGACGGTCATGCCCCCTTGCCGCGCTTGCGCACCAAGACCGCCGTGCTCATGCCGATCCATAACGAAGATGCGGCTTCTGTGTTTGCCCGGTTGCGCGCCATCGACGGCTCGCTGACCGATCTCGGGGCAGCGCATGCCTTCGACATCTTCATCCTGAGCGACACGCGCCAGGCTGCCATCGCCCTAGCCGAGCAATCGCAATACGCCCGCTTCCGCCGCGAGGCGGGTTGTTCAGTGTACTACCGCCTGCGCGGGGATAACGCGGGCCGCAAGGCCGGCAACGTCGCCGACTGGGTGCGCCGTCATGGCGCAGGCTACGAAAGCATGATCGTGCTTGACGCCGACAGCCTGATGACCGGCGACGCCATGATCCGCATGACTGATGCGATGGAGCGACACCCGAACGTTGGCCTGATCCAATCCATGCCCGTGATCATC
>CAISYT010000227.1 GCA_903889785.1 uncultured Caulobacterales bacterium | reverse complement strand
GCCTGCGCGTACTTCTCGCCCCCGATCTCGGGCAGGTACAGGAAGCCGAAGACGTTCAGGCGGTGATTGACGCCGACGAAGACGACGGCGTGGCGATCGGCGAGGTTCGTGCCGTCGTAGACGTAGCCGCCCGACGATCCGCCGGAGAAGCCGCCGCCGTGCAGCCAGACCATGACCGGCCGCTTCGCATTGTCGGCGAGGCCCTTGGACCAGACGTTGAGGACCAGGCACTCCTCGCTCGCGGCCTCGAGCCGATAAAGAACGCCCCATTCGTGGATGATGCGGGCCTGCGTCTGCGGTGCGCGCGGGCCGATGTTCGTGCAGTCCTTGACGTCGGTCCACGGGGCCGGCGCGCTCGCCGGCAGGAAGCGGGTCTCCCCCCCCGTAGGGGCACCGTACGGCACGCCACGGAACGCATGGATGTTCCCGCGCCGTGAACCCTTGATCTTGCCGAACGTCGTTTCGACGGTCTCGCCGTCGGCATAGGGGGCAGCACCCGCCTGCGCCGGCGCAGCCGCTGCCGGAGTGGCCGACTGCTCGGACTGGCTGCAGCCCGCAGCCAGGGCTCCCGCCGCCGCGAGCGCGCCCATCCCGAGGAACGAGCGCCGATCGACGCTGCCCTGCTCGGTGCCGTGCACGCGAGTTTCCGTGTTCTTCGACTCAGCAACCATTGACGCTCCCCCTCGAATGACCTGGCAATCACGCGCCTGTTTTTCAACCGGCCAAGTATGTCCCCTGCGCCCCGCATTGCCAACCGCCCGCCGGTGCATCCGCAGCGCAAAAAAAAGCCCCGGAACCTTTCGGTCCCGGGGCCATCGTCTCAATGCTTCTTCTTGTCGAGTCCAGTTCAGGTGCGAGGATTACTCGAACCGGAAGTTGAACTGCAGGCCCCACTCGCGGGGACGGCCGACCGTCATGAAGTGGATCTGTTCCGCCTTCGTGAAGAAGCCCGAGTTGAAGTAGTACTCGTTCGTCAGGTTGGCGCCGGTCAAGGCCACCTGCCAGTTCGAACCCGAGTCGTACCCGATACGGGCGTTCAGGATGCCGTAGGCTTCCTGTACGCGCTGGAGGACTTCGCCCGTCTGCAGGGTGTACTCGTCCGTCCAGGTGTAGTCGAGGCGCGGGCTGATCGAACGACCACCCGACAGCTGGAACTCGTACGACGTGCCGAGGTTGGCAGTCAGCTCAGGAGCACCCGCGAAGATGCTGCCTGCGTTGACGGCTGCGAAAGGCAGCTTGCCGCCATTGGCAAAGTCAGCTGCATCCGCACCCACATCCGTGTACTCGGTCTTGAGGTAACCGAGGTTCAGGTTGAAGCGCAGGTTGTCGGTTGCACGCCACGTGGTTTCGAGTTCGAGGCCCTTGGCTTCCGCCTTCTTCACGCCGACCGAGTAGAGCGACGGGAAGAACAGGATGTCGTTGCCGGCTACGCCATCGGCGTCGATCCGCGAATCCGCAAAGCCATTGCCGTCCACATCCCACCAGGTGGTGGCGTGGTAGGCGCTGACCGGGATGTTCCGCCAGTCGGTCAAGAACGCCGTGAGGTTGGTGCGCAGCGCACCGCCCAGCCAATCGGCACGCATGCCGATCTCATAGCTCTTCACCGTCTGCTCTTCGCGAGTCAACGGGTTCAGCGTGCCGTAGACGTCGTTCTGCGTCGGGTTGTCGATGAAGATGTCGCGCATGTAACCGCCGACGCACTGCGTGCCGGACTGCCGGAAGCCCGATGCGCACGAAGCACCGGTCAACGGCTGCACGACCAGGATGTTGGCGCCCACGGCCGACGAACCACCGGGCTGGTAGCCGTCCGAGTAGCTGACATAGGTCATCAGGTCCGGATTCCACTGGTACTGCAGCGTCAGACGCTTGGTGAGAGCATCGAACTTGCTGGGGTTCGTGCGGGCCGGCAGCGGATTGCCCGCTGCATTGACCTGCAGGTAGCCGAAGTAGTTCGGGATGTCCGTGTCAGGCAGCAGGCCTGCGCGGCTCGGCGTGTGGTTCAGCAGGTTGATTGAACCGGGGTTGTCGTCCCAGCTCTTGCGCAGGCCGAAAGCCAGGTTCAACTTGTCCGTCGCACGCCACGTGACGTCACCGAACACCGCCTTGGTGGTGGGATTCGTGAGCGAACCCGTGTCGCCGTTGCTGGCAGACGCCGACGAGAACACGCCGGGGTTCACACCGAGAGCAGCCGTCTGCAGCGCCGGGTTGTTGGCGGCCAGGCCAGGCTGCGCAGCGGCGAGGGCAGCGGCGTTGGTCGTGACGGGATTCAACTGCGACGCATCGCGGTTCAACGCGCGAGCACGGTTGTTGAAGCAGTTGACCTGATCGTTCAGCGTAATGCCGCGGCCCGTGCGGTTGGCAGCGCTCCACAGGTCGCAGGTGAACTCCGGCATGCCCCAGGTCACGCCGCGGCCGTTCGCATTCTGCGCCTGATAGAACGCACCGAGCACCCAATCCACCTTCTCATGGCTGCCGAGAACCTGCAGTTCCTGGCTGAAGCTGATGTTGCGGCTGTTGTTCAGGCGCTCGAGCAGGACCACTTCGGCGGCACCGTCGAAGTCCACCTGAGTGACGCGACTGATTTCCTTGTAGCCGCTGATGCCGCGGACGCGGAACGTGTCGTTGATTTCCCAGTTCAGGTCCAGCGTGTGGCGCAGGTTGTCGATGACGATGCCGCGCGTTTCCCAGGCGACCTTCGTATCGTACTTGTCGAGCGTGGTGCTGTAAGACTGGCCGGACGTGTTGTTCGCGTTGTTGTACTGGATGTTCGTGAAGCCGTTGATGTAGTTGCCGTTACGCGTGGCGTTGGTATACGCCTGCACCTGCGGATTGGTGTTGAACAGCGTAGCGCCGACGGCGCGTGTGCCGGTGGCGCCGATTTCCCAGACCACACGAGCCGGTCCGAGACGATCGACGTTCGACTTCTCGACGTTGTAGCGGGCAGTGAAGCCGTCAAAAGGCTTCCACAGGAAGTCCGCGCGATACAGCGTGTCGTTCGTGTCGCCGTACTTGCGGTCGATGACCTTGGACGTCACGAAGCCGCCGCGGTACATCGATGCACCAGTGAATTTCGTCTTGAAGGTGTCCGAAATCGGGAGGTCGAGCGAGAACTGGATGTCCTTGCGGTCGAAGCTGCCGACCGTGGCCTGCACGCGGGCACCGTAGGTGTCCGCAGGAGCACGCGTCACGTACGACACGGCACCGCCGAGCGAGCCGTTGCCGAACAGCGTGCCCTGCGGGCCACGCAGCACTTCGATGCGATCCACTTCGACGACGCCCATCGTGAGCAGGCCGTCGGTGGTGGGCTGGTCGACGCCGTCGATGTAGACGGACACGCCGGGCATGCCGCGGACGCGGAAGCTGGCCTGCGACTCACCCGAGTTGCCGCCGCCCATGACCGACAGGTTGGGGGCAACGGCGTTCATGTTCTGGATGGACTCGACGCCGCGCTGCTGGAGGTTCTCGCCACCGAACGCCGAGATCGCGATCGGCACGTCCTGCAGGCTTTCCTCGCGGCGGCGGGCCGTCACGAGCACTTCTTCAACGGCACCGGCAACGGACTGACCGGGCTGGGCGGCATAAACGCCCGTAGGCAGCCATGCAACAGCTGCGAGGCTCGCAGCGGCATAGATCGCCTTATTGCGACGATGGGTCGACATTGATGAATCCCCCTATTGATACCAGACGACAAAATCAAACACTGTAACAAGCGAACCGGTCCGGCCCCACGGGCCGATGGATTCGCAGAGCTGATTGCGGCCCCACCCCTCTCCCATTATTGATCGACCGAACACTTGTGTGCTTTCTGCAACAAGTCGTCCGGGCGGTGGTTTCTCGCTTATTTATCAGGACCTACCGTTTACCTTGGGCCAGATGCCGCGTCAAGCTCGGCTTACCGGGGCCAATCATTGGAAATCACACAACAGCCGGTTTCGTCCCTGCGCCGGATCCGTGTCGCTCCACCACGTCATAATGCTGCGTTGCGGCAAAACGACAGGTGTGGCGATGTCCCACGCAAGAAAAAGCCCACGGAATCACTGGGGACACCGTGGGCCAGCAGGCCGGATTGCCGCCGGAGTCAGCCCGAGGGCTGGTCCGGCGGCACCCATCATCAGAGAACTTCGTGCTGTTGCCAGCGATTACTCGAAACGCAGGTTGAAGGTCAGGCCCCACTCACGAGGACGTCCCAGCGTCACGAAGTCGAACTGCTCGGCGGCCGTGATGAAGCCCGAGTTCAGGTAGCGCTCGTTCGTCAGGTTGGTGCCTGCGAGGGCGACGCTCCAGTTCTCACCCGAGTCATACGCCAGGCGGGCGTTCAGCAGGCCGTAGCCCTCCTGCTTCGACTGGCGGATGTCGTCCGTCGTCAGCACGTAATCATCCGTGTACGTGTAATCGAGGCGGGGGGTGAGCGACGTGCCGTTCGAGAACCCGAAGACGTAGCTGGCAGCGACGTTGCCGGTGACCTCGGGCGCCTGTGCGAACGAGCTGTTCTTCGTCACCGCAGGGATCACGCCGAGCGCAGCCGGCCCGAGGTCCACGTACTTCGTCTTCAGCCAGCCGAGGTTCAGGTTGAAGCGCAACGCATCGGTCGCGGACCAGGTGCCTTCGAACTCGATGCCGGAAGCTTCGGCCTTGTTGATGTTGGTCGTACGCAGTGCCGGGAAGATGTAGAGGTCGTTCACGCCGTCGCCGTCGCGATCGATCGTCGTTGCCGGGTTGGCGGCAGTGATCGCACCGGTCGGGTTCACGGCTCCCGGGCCAGCAAAGCGTGTGGCGATGTACGTCGACGTCTGCTGGTTGGCCCAGTCCGTCATGAACGCACTGATGTTCGTGCGCACGCGGCCGTTGAACCAGTCGGCACGCAGGCCGACCTCGAAGTTCTCGACCGTCTGCTTGTCGAACACCAGCGTGCCGACCGGAATG
>CAISYT010000226.1 GCA_903889785.1 uncultured Caulobacterales bacterium | reverse complement strand
TGGCGTCCGCCGACCGGGGCGCAGGGCCCGTTCATGAACGGCGCGGCGGCGCTGAATGGCTTCATCGACGCCGAGCTACAGCGTCAGGGCGTTCCGGCCGAGAACCTGCTGCTGATCGGCTTTTCTCAGGGCTCGTCCCTGGCGATTAATGTCGGCATCCGACGGTCCGTGCCCCCCGCCGTTGTGGTGGCCTATGAGGGCGCACGGCTGGACATGGCGGGCCTGCCGTCGGGCAGGTCAAAGCCGTCGATTCTGCTGGTGCGCGGCACGGAAGACGACCGGGTTCAGCCGGCGATGTTCGACGCGACGGTGGCAGCGCTGAAGGGTATCGGCCTGCCGGTACGCACTAGTTTGCTTAGCGGCCTGGGCCACAATATCGACGAGCGGGGCATCAAGGCGGCGATCGACCTGATCAGAACGGTTATGGTCTAGGGCCCAGCGGGCGGCGACGGAAAAACGCCAAGCGGTTCTCCGCCTGCGATCCTATCAAACCCTAGGAGTCTTCGTCCGCGATCATATCCCAGACCAGGCGCTCGCCGCGCTTGAGCGGGCGGGCCGCCTTGCGGCCTAGCACCTTGCCGAAGTGTTTCGGCGCGAGGCCGTGGCCGGGGGCGCCATAGCGCAAGGCATAGAGCGGGGCGGGAAAGCCGCCGAAATCAAGGATCGTCGTGTTGCGCGTAACCGCATTGAGCGTGGGCTCATGCGCTTCCCAATGCGCCGAGGCGACGATGATCGCCGTGGGCCTCCCTGGCAACAGTCCAGGCAGGCCCCGCAGGAAATCGGCGGCTGGCGCATGGCTCAGGGCCAGGGTGGGCGCACCGTGTGACAGAAACAGTGTCGGTTTCATTTTTACCTATTTCGGCATCCTAGGCGCGCGGCCATAGGGCACTCCTCAAGATGAAGACAGATCAAGGCGCAGCACGCCCATCTTGGCCAAGCCTGCAATCAGGCGGATCGCGCGCCGGATGTCCAGGCCCGCGGCCTTGGCGCATTGCGCCACGGTTGAGGGGCCCTGGGCAAGCTGCGCCAGAACCTGGACAACCAGTTCCGGCCTATGGCGTGCTCCGATGAACAGGACATCGTTATTGATGCTTGTGAAGCTCGCCATGTCCGTCCCCGGGGCGAGGCTCGCCACGGTATCGCTGCGCACTGTGGCCGTGGCGTAATGGCCAAAGGCGCGGAAGGGATCGATGGCACTGGCGGCACTGCGCGGTGCGCTGTTCAGCCAGGCCGTCTCTTCTGGGTTTTCGGTCGAGGCCAACCGGCGGGCGTTCAGCTCGCCCCAGAGCGCCTGATATTGTGCGAAAATCCCTGACCAATCGAACTGTGAACGCGCCGTCGCGCGCCCGGCCTCGCCCATCTTGCGGCGCAGGTCGGGGTTACCGACCAGGTCTGTTGCCCGGTCACAGAGTTTAGCTAGGTCCAACGAGGTCGAGGACACGGCCGCCCAGCAGTAATGGTCATAGCTCAATGTCCCGGCCTCATAGGCCGCAGCGAGGTCACCCCCCGCACCGTCGGGCGGGGCCCAGGTGCGGACTCGAAATCCATGGACACCGTCTTCTACCGTCTGGCGGTAGCCGTTCCAGTCGCTGACCAGCACTGGCAGGCCCGCGGCCATGGCCTCCAGCGGGGTTAGGCCAAAGGTCTCCTGGATATTGTCCGACAGTGAGACGAATAGGTCTGCCGCCGCCCAGGCACCGCGCCGAATTTTCGGTTCGCGCCCGTCGACGAACACCGAGCGCACGCTGGGAGCATATTTGGCGGCACTATCGGCCATGGCACCGGCGATCTTGTCATTGGGAGACCAGCCGCACTGCACCAGCACCACGGATTTGCCGGTGCGCTGGGCGGCGGTTCCAGGGCCTGATACATCTGCAGCGGATGGGCCTTGCCGGCGAAGGTAATGCGGCCAACGAACAGGGCCATGACATCGCCCTCGGCAAGGCCAAGCTCCGCACGCGCCTGGGCGCGTTCCGCCTCATCGCTCTCGAAGTCGGCACAATGCACCCCCAGCGGGATCACCGGCAATTGTGGGCCCGCGATACGCACCTGCGCCCCGAACCGCCAGCGCATCAGGTCGGCCTGGGCCTCATGCACCCGGCTTACCGTGTCACGCACCGCCTTGGAGGTGCAGATCATGGCGTCCCACGGCATCACCGGCTCAACCAACAGTTCGGCGATTGCTCGCATAACGCGGTCTGTGGCCGTGGTGTGGGTGACGCTGCAGAGGCTATGGCGCGCCGGGCCACTGCGCAGCCGCAGTCGCGCCTCCTCGCTTAGGCTTGGGGCGGGCAGGTAGCATACGCCCACGGCGTTGAGGCCGTCCGGTTGAGCGGTGGGAATCCAGCGGGTCTGGGCCGTCGGATCCATCGTCCCAACAAAGCCTGCAAAGATCTCGGCGCCTCGGGGATTAGGCCCATAGCCATAGATCGGTCCCTCGCCGCGTGCGGCCACGGCGGCGCTTAGGAACCCCGCGCCAGCGGCCTGGCGTCCCATCAGATTGGGCTTGCTGATATCGTAGCCGTCGGTCTCGAAGCGGATCGCGGCGGTCTGGGCGGCGTAGGTCATGGGCAATGGCGTAGCCTAGACCGTGTGGCGCGAAAAGAGATCAGCCGTCGCGCAGCCCTTGCGGCAGTGTGAGCTCAAACCACTGAACATCATGCGATGCGGGCGTTGGACGTTGCCCGCCATACCTTCAGATCTCGCCCAATCCTGATCCACAGCAGCACCACGCCACTGAAGGTTACAATCGCCGCCAGCAGCGAAGCGATGAACAGGATGGGGGTGTTGTAGTTGTCGCCATCCTTGAAGTTCATGATGTGGAACTTCCAGGCTAGATCGTAGGCGCTCCAAACGACCGAGCGGCGGCTTAGCACTTCACCCGTGAAGGCGGAGATGTAGAGAACGCTGTGTTCGGGATCGTCGAACCCGATTGCGAACGCTGGATCGTACGCGCCCGAGCGCATCGGTGGTTGGTCGTAGTATGTGGCTTTGACGACCTTTCCCGGCCCGGCGTAGGCCTGTTCAGCAAATCGCCGGGCGTCGGCTTCGCTGATCTCCTCCAGGTACGCCCCGCTATAGGCGTCGATCGGTTGTTCGCGGCCATAGGTCGTCTTGATCGTCCACATTGGGCCTCGCGGTGTCGAGGCCAGGACTGCGCCGGAAACCTGGTCCAATTCGACCTTGGCTATGGCTTGTTCAAGCGTGAGCAACTTGGCCCTATCGAGGGCCTGTGCCGGGGCAACGGCGATATGATGTTCGCCGCGAACCTTTTGGATTGGCAGCACGACCATCACCAAACCACCGACGATCCAAAGCACCACTTGGGCACCGATGACCAGCGCCAGCCATTTGTGGAGCCAGACGGTCCAGCGCAGCAGCATGTTTTACCTCCTGTTGAATATCCGGAGTTCCCGACGCCGTCGGCGTGGAGGCGGGGTCGGGGTTCGTGCGAAAGCGTTAGCGTTCCAGCGGCTTCAACCGCAGCGGCCCGCCGGGGTCGGTGCGGGCCATGTTCATCTCCATCGACAGCAGGCTGTAGTAGCCACTGATCCCGGCCAGATCGACCACGCCCTTTTCGCCGAAACGCTTCAGGGCCCGGGCATAGGTGGCGTCCGAGACCTTGCGGTCGTGCTGCAGTTCACTGACGAAGTCGTAGCAGATCGCCTCGTCGTCGCTCATGGCGTCAGGTCGCCGCCCGGCGGCAATGGCGTCGACCTTGGCCTGGGTGATGCCTTGTTGGATGGCGATCGGTGCGTGGACGTTCCACTCGTATTCCTGAGACCATGCCCGCGCCGTAACCAGGATGACGAACTCCGACAGGGTGTTCCCGATGGCCGACTTGTAGCGCAGGTAGTCGCCCGTGCTACGCGCGGCGGTCATCAGCTCTGGGCTACGCATCAGCATCAGAAATGGGCCGGAGGGCGGTACGTGTCGCGCGGCTTCAAAGTCCTTGGCGGCCTGTTGCTGCGCGGCGTCGTAGGATGCGGCGGGAACCGGCTGCAGGCGTTCTTGCGCCTGGGCGGCGACCGCGGAACATAATACCAGCATAGCCGCTAAAGTTGTTCTCACGGAACGATTCCCCCAGTCTCATCAGTCTCGGCACACCCGAGGCCCCAATCGTTTGGCTAAATATTGAACCTAAGTCCACCGAGGCTGTTCGCCAGCCGCATTTTCGCGGATCGGTGTCCTAGGCGTTTGCTGTGACAATGCCCGCCACTGCCACTGCAGCGTGCTCGAAAGCCTCTGGTTCCAGCGCTTCGAGCCGGGTCGCCCCCATTATGGTGCCTACGGCGTTTCGGGCTGAGCGCTGGTAGGCCGGATCGTAATGCGTCTCGATCAGGGCTCCAGCCAGTTCTTCCAGCCGACCCGCGTGGACCAACGCCGTCCAGGCCTCCAGTCGTTTGCGGCCCGGGCGGTCAGGCAGGCGGGCGAGTAGGATAATCAGCGCTTGCGGGTCACCGCCCAGATTTGGGTAGGTCGAGGTGAGATAGCGCGCGCGTGTTGCGACAGGCGCAGAGAGGACTATGCGAGGCGCGGTGGTCATGGCGCTCCAGAGGACGGGCGGCACAATGAGCTGGCCCACCTTGCTGGATTCAGCCTCCACCACGACCGGGCGCGAGGGATCCAGACTCATGAGAATCTCCAAAAGGCGGCTCTCGAACATCTTCTGGCTAGGCTGCGGCTGACCCGGAAGGCCGCCGAAAAGCGAGCCACGATGGGCGGCAAGCCCCTCCAGGTCGATCGTTTGCACGCCGTGTGCCGCCAGGCGCACCAGGACCTCGGTCTTGCCGCTACCCGTGTGGCCGTCGAGCAGCACCACCGTCTTGAGCGGCTCGGTGTCATAGAGGCACCGCACCACCCTGTTGCGGTAGGTGCGATAGCCGCCGGCCAGAACGCTGGTACGCCATCCCACATTGGCCAGGATCACACCCATGGAATTGGAGCGCATGCCGCCACGCCAGCAGTAGACGAGGGCGCGAATCGAGGGTGGCCAGTCGGCCATAACCGTTTCGATGTATCGCGCGACGTTGCGCGCCACATAGGCAGCGCCAATTCGGCGGGCCTTGAAGCGAGACTCTTGGACATAGATTGTCCCTACTTCTGCCCGTTCGGCATCGCTCAGGACTGGCAGGTTCAGAGCGCCTGGAATATGGTCGATCGCAAACTCGCTTGGGCTGCGGGCGTCGATGATCACGTCAAAGCCCGCGAGCGTCGCGGGCTGGGCATCTGCGGCGACGTTCAGTTCAGCCATTTTCGGGATTCAGCCATGTTCGGGGCGGACTGGTCTCATCGGGCTGTTATATCTCCGCTTGGCCATATCCCCGAACCCAAAGGTGCCCCATGGACGATGTCAGCACGCCGTCCCTGCCTGTGCGACTGACCAGCTTGGCCCATGGCGGTGGTTGCGGCTGCAAGATCGCGCCGGCGGTGCTGCAGCAAATCCTGGCTCAGACACCCGCCGCCGCGGCCTTCCCGCAGCTCATGGTCGGCACCGAAACCTCCGACGATGCCGCCGTATGGAAGCTGAACGACGATCAGGCCATCGTCGCCACGACCGACTTCTTTATGCCGGTCGTCGATGATCCCTACGACTTCGGCCGCATCGCCGCGACCAATGCGCTATCTGACATCTACGCCATGGGTGCGCGGCCGCTGTTCGCGCTGGCGATCGTCGGCATGCCGGTCAATGTGCTGCCGATAGAGACGATTGGTGCCATCCTGGCTGGCGGTGCCTCAGTGTGCGCCCTGGCGGGCATTCCAGTGGCGGGCGGCCATTCCATCGACAGTGTCGAACCCATTTATGGCCTTGTCGCGATCGGGCTCGTGCGCCCGGATCGGGTACTCACCAACCGCACCGCTCGCCCTGGAGATGTCCTGATCCTGACCAAAGCGCTGGGCGTGGGCATTCTCAGCGCGGCCTTTAAACAGGAGCGCTTGGGCAGCGATGGCTACAAGGCCCTTATCTCGTCTACCACACAGCTCAACGCCGTCGGCCCGGAACTGGCCGAACTTGATGGCGTGCACGCCATGACGGACGTAACCGGGTTTGGCCTGTTGGGACATGCGCTCGAGATGGCGCGGGGCGCAGGACTGACGGCCACAATCTTCGCTAATGGGCCGGCAGTTCTGCCGGGTGTGGAAGACTTGGCACGGGCCGGCGTGCGCACGGGGGCCAGTGGCCGTAACTGGGCCAGTTATAGCGCTTCGGTTCGCGGCGCGGATGCCCAGCCGCACTGGAAACTCGACCTGTTATGCGATCCGCAAACCAGCGGCGGTCTGCTTGTGGCTGTTGAATCCGGCAGGGCAGCCGCCACCTTGGAGCTCTTGTGCGCCCGGGGCTTCATCCAATCTGCAATTGTCGGCGAACTGAAAGTGGGGCCGCCGGAAATCGACCTCACAGACGCGACTGTCTGAGCCCCTAAGAGGCCTCTCGATTTCACTATCTTATCTTGTTACCCCAAATGCTTTAGGGCCGATGGCAATCGCTCATGGTACTGGCGCTGAACTACAGCGGCCGCTCGCGACGGTGGTGATCGGTGTACTCATCACCTCCACGGCTCTGACCCTGTTCGTTCTGCCGGCAATCTGCGGCTTGGTACTGCGACGCAGGTGGCCCGACCCTTCCAGAGTTTTCGAATCGGCACCGTCAGCTGCCTAGAAAGCCAACAAATGTTCTACGGGGTGTTCGCTCTTATGGTGTTCTGGTGGGTCTAGCTCTGGGCGATGACCTGCCGCTACTCTGCCATCTCGCTGGCCTCCATCCAGGCCCTAAGACCAAAAAAAACGGGATGGAGCACCGCTCGGGGCGGGCCATTAACCGGTATCGCTCGCATTGACGTCCGGGGCCCGTGTCAGGCGCTGAATGACGAAATCGGTGTCCATTACGTCGCCGAACATCAAATAGAAGGCGGTCAGCGATGCTTGGTGTTCACCCATGGTCATCGCCGCGTTGGCGTCCGTAACCATGACGGTCTTGAAATTGGTCATCATCGCATCGCGCGCCGAGGAATCGCAGCAAACATTCGTCACGGCTCCGACGATCAGCACGGTGTCCAATCCACGGCTTCGCAGCCGATCGGGGAGCTCACACGTTCCGGGCAGAAACGCACTGAATCGATATTTGCGCACGATTTCATCGTCCGGGCGAACGTCGAGTTCCGGCCAAAGCGCCTGACCCTTGCTGCCCTCGGCCATAGCCTCAATGCGGCGGCGGCGGGCCTCCGGGCTGAGCATGGCGTCCGCGTTGCTCCAGCGTGCATCGAATGTGTTTTTAATCCAGAATACCCCGCCGCCAGTCGCACGCACGGTGGTTGCCAGTCGGTTAACGTTGGCCACGATGTCGCGTGCCATCGGGCACACCGCATGGCCTACCGCATCGTCCATAAAGGCGTTCTGCAGGTCCACCACGACGAGGGCCGTTCTCGCCGGATTGAGATCCACGTGCGGGTGCGCGGTGCCACAGCGGGCAATCACGCGTGCGGTGAAAGAGTCCGGAATATCCAGCCAATTCATCTGACATCCCCTCGATGAAAGCCAGTTTCACCCAGGTCTGCGACCGTTTTGGGCACCTGACAAGGGTGGGCCTAGGCGATGGCACCCTTGAGGGGCCCATACCTGCCCCAACGTGCCGCCTGAGGAACGACCGTCCTATGCTACGCCATTGAATTTATTGGAACAACTGACGCGATTGGAACATATGACCATAGCCCTTGGAAGGCGGCGCTCTATCCAGCTCAGCTACGGGTGCCCTAGGCGGGATCAGTGATGCTGTTCGGGGCGAGTCATTTCGACTATTGTGGCGCGCCCTCTTTGGGTGTGTTGAAGGCAAGTTTGACCGGGCGCCTAAGTTCGGCATGAGGGGATGATCATGAAATCCGCGCGTCAAAAACTGTGGCTGCTGGCCGCCGCGAGTGTGCCTACGATCTGGGCGTCGGCCGCCCTGGCCGATCCATTGGCCTGCAACCTGACCGGCTATAAGCCTGCAGACGGTTTGGCCGCTGCAATGGACGGAGACAACTTGGTCGTCACCTGGGCAGGTGATCCCGGCCAAGAGGGGCGACTGCGCTTCTCGGTCAACGGCGGGACCCCGATGGTCCAGGATCTTTCCCTGCGCGCCGGCGCGGGTGCCTGGGTCAGCCTCGTCAGCAATGCCACGCCTGATATTTCGGTAATGACCGGCATTCGTCGCATGAGCACCCAGCAGCTCGAGCCGCTCTACGCCCTCAAGGTGCCGATCACCCAGGAGATCCTCGACCGTTACCGCTGGGACCCGTTCTGGGACGCGCCGTTCGACGTGCGGCCCAATCCCACTGACAATCGCCAGCCGCCCAAGGCAGGCCTGCCCGGCACCGATCAGAAGGGCTTGCCGCGCGACCCTACAGAAGTGCAGCGTGCCACCGCAGTCTATGCCGTCCAGGGGTGCGACGTGAAGACCAATGGCGGCCGCATCGAGGTCAGCTTCCCTGGCGTTACCCTGGGGGTTTTCAGTGGCAAGCTAGTCTACTCGGTGTTCAAGGGATCCAACCTCGTCAAACAGGAGGTCTCGGCCACCACCCAGAACAAGTGGGTCGCGTACAAGTACGACTCGGGCCTGAAGGGCATCGCTATTAAGCCCGACACCAAGGCGGCCTATCGTGATATTGCGAATACCTGGCAGACCTACGACTTCACCGGCGCGGTGAATGTCGACAAGACCCAGTTGGCGGCTGCCAATCGCATTGTCGTCGCCCAGCCAAGCGCCGCCGGTTCCATCGCCGCCTTCCCGCCACCGCACAAGTTCTTCTGGGCGCGCGAGAGCGCGATCATCATGAACTATAACTGGTACCGCAAGGATGCCGACGGCACCTTCGGTTTCGGGGTGCGTCAGAACGAGCATGAGGACTACAGCGAAGGCCAGGAGAACTGGGCGCTCTACAGCGCGCGGCCGGGGACCGAACAGCTCATGCCGGTGTTCCTATATCCGAGCCTTGGTTCAATCACGCAGGCGCATGCCGGCGCGATGGCCTTCACGCACAACGACACCTACAAAGCCATCCCTGGCTACCAGGCGATGAACCACCACTACCATATGAATATTCCCCAGCGCTGGAAGGCGGAGGGTGTCGATTACAAGCTGCCGGACCTTCAGGCGATGAAGGTCATGGGGCTGAAGATCGTCAGCCCGATCTGGAACTTCACCATGTTCGGCTTTGACGGTGCCGATCCGGCCACGGTCGACCAGACGTCTATGGCGGCGGCTCAGAAGGCCCTACCCAGAGGCGGCGACTACATCGCGCTGCAGGCGCTCGCGGTCCAGGGTGCCAAGATCCACTCGGATAAAGATTTCCTCGTCATGCCGGACCAGGAAATCTACAGCGGCCCGCTGGGCGGCCACACTGATCTGTTGTTTAGCCACCAGGTGCTTTGGGATCAGAAGAAGCCCGGGCAGCCGTTCACAGAAACGGATGCGAAGTTGGGCAAGGTCTACCATGTCGGCTCGGCGCAGGAGTTGATCGACATGGCCAAGGCCGAAGATATCATGATCTCCATGCCGCACCCGCGCACCAAGGGCTCGACCGGCTATCCCGACGCGGTGAAGGACAGCTCGTATTTCAACGACCCGCACTATGTCGGTTTCGGCCTGCGTGGCGGCATGAGCACCGATGGGTCCGAGCGCCGCGTCTGCGAATATCGCTGTCTGCCGCTGCTTGATGACATCAGCAATTGGCTCGCCGATAAGCCCGGCCCGCTCAAATACATCAACTCGATCTCCGAGGTGCAGGAGCAGAAATCGGGCGACGACATCTACGGCAGCGCCCCGGTCACCTACGTCAAGCTCGACACCGTGCCGGATAATCCCGCGCCGGTCGTCGCGGCCCTGATGAAGGGTGACAGCTTCGTCACGACCGGCGAAGTGCTGATGACCAGCTATCAGGTCGTGGCGAACGGCAAGACTAGCAAGGTGATCGCCGATCTCGATTGGACCTTCCCGCTCGATATGGTCGAGATCGTCTGGGGCGACGGCAAGACCACCGGCCGCCAGGTGATTGCAACCACTGAACTGGCACCGATGGGATCACACCACTTTGAGATTCCGTTCGACGCCACCGGCAAGAAGTGGATCCGTTTCGCCGCCTGGGATACCGGCTACAACGGCGTGATGAGCCAGCCCTCAAGGCTGCCAGCCTCGCCGCGTCCGCGGCGCTAGGCCCGAGCCAGATTCGACTAAGCCCCGCCGCTCGGAGTGATCCGGGCGGCGGTTCGGTTTTCGGGGCCGCGAACCGATACCCATCAGCGTGAGGAACCCAAATACGGGTCTGCCAATCCTGTCGATACGAGCCAGGCACCCGCCGACATCTCCGGCCCTGCTATTCTGACCATACCGAAAACTGCCCAACTGAGGCGCATATCCGTCCGAACGGTGCGCCGGCTGGTTACCGCCGGCGAGCT
>CAISYT010000225.1 GCA_903889785.1 uncultured Caulobacterales bacterium | reverse complement strand
CCGTCGCGGTGTTCGGCGGCACCGCGCCCTTGTTGATCGCCAGCCTCGCCAAGGCCGGCCGGCCCGACCTGTTCTTCGTCTATGTCACCATCGGCGCGGTGATCGCCTTCATCACAGTGCTCACCTTGAAAGAGAGCGCGCACGAACCGATGAAGTAGCGGCTAGGCCTTTTCACCCCTCCCGCAGACGACACAGCCGGGCGATAGCTGAGGTCGAGACCGCGTTGGCGACCGCAGTGTCGCACGGCTAGCCCTAGTGCGGACTGAAGTCCTGATCAGGATACATCGCCGTCGTGGGTTCCCGGATGGCGATGTAGGTGCGGCCGAGCGCCTGATGACAGCTGTTGCAGGTGGCCGTCAGGCTAGCGTACGCGGCCTTCGTTGCCTTGGTGTCCTTGGCCTTGATCGCCGCGACCAGATCGTCGGCGGGCGGCGTGATCATGCTCATCAGTATGGCGGTGTCCTTGCCTTCATAGCCCGGCATGGCCTGTGAAATGCGCCGGAATGCACCGCGCAGTTCGGCCGCCTCATAGGCGGCAAAGGTCCAGTTCCCGGCCTGGATGGCGAGGCCAAGCTTGGTGTGTCGCGGCTGGATCGACAGGGTCATCTGGTCGCTGAGTGAGGGGTGATACTCGGCATAGACCGAAGGCGGATTGCGCGGCGGCGCGGGTGCGGCGGCAGGCACCGCTGTTGATGGCGCAGGCTGAGCCAATGTGGAGCTGATCGGGCCGCACCAGGCCAATGAAGCAAGAGCGACCATGAGACTAAGCCGAATAAACTGGGGCGTTTGTGATGACACCTCAATACGCGTTTCCATAATTTCTCCTCCTTGCCGACCCCTAAGGGGTTTATATTGATCGCCACAGTCATCGCGCTCGAGCCCGCGCACGTCAGAGTAAAATTTACCTTTCGGGACGCTTTCATTGCCTGAGCGAAATCATGACGACTAGGACACCGTTCAAGGCTTGAGGCAACCGCGATCGCGGCTTTCGATTATCGGTTACGAGACGAGGAACGGTTCTCTAGAATGCGTGCACAGGTTTCGAGTTTATTGGCCGGGGCCGCTGTCGCCTGTTTCGCCAGCGCTGCGGCCGCGCAGACGGTCCAGCGCTTTGACTTTCGTCATGTCGGGGACCCTGCAATTCTCTCTATTCCTTAGGCAGATAAACCATCTAAGTTTGATTTGATTGTCCAGAAAAATTGTGTCCAAATGTATCCAGGGAGCGACAGGAGGGCGACAACGCACTCTTTCGGGGAGAACAAACGCCCCCTAGTTACTGTCGGGCAATGAAGAAGCCAAACAATCAAGGCAAAGAGCTCTCCCCTAGAAATTCGTGAGGAAACGTCCAGTGTACATGAGATCCACCCTCGCCCCCCCCCTCGTCCGACGTGCGGCGGTAGCCCTCATCGCAGGCGCGGCAGGCGCATTGGTAGCGACCGCAACTGTGGCCCAGGAAGGCGGTGGCGCAGGCAGCCCTCCAATGCACGATCCTCGCACCGACCCATGCCCGGCTAGCGGTTTCGCTAAGCCAATCTGGGGCACGTTCGGTGGCAACGACGGTATTACGCACCCTTATGAGATCGCCGGCCCCTGCTCGCCGAAAATCGTGCAGGAAGCGGCCATGGCCATGGGCACCGCGTTCTACAAGCCTTTGGGCCTCAAAGCGGTGCAAGCTATTCGATTCTCGGCCAAGGGGCTGTGGGTCGATGCGGTGGCCGGCCCGATTCAGGTCGATAACCTGACCGCCCATATCCACTTCTATTACCCAGCCGCCCGGTTCGACATCACAGGCAAGAAGGGCACGGCCAAGTGGAGCAATGTCGAGGTCGTCAACG
Source organism: uncultured Caulobacterales bacterium (assembly GCA_903889785.1). Lineage (GTDB taxonomy): Bacteria > Pseudomonadota > Alphaproteobacteria > Caulobacterales > Caulobacteraceae > Caulobacter. The sequence goes on along the minus strand of CAISYT010000225.1, from coordinate 2,472 downwards.
ACGAGCGCGCATGGGATGAAACCACGCCGGGTGTGGGCCCTAAGCCGGCGCCCGCCAAGGCGGTCCAGGACCGCAGCCCGCTGATTAAGCTGTTGCCCCAAGGTGCCATGCTGGCCATTATTGAGGCTGAGGGTACAGTAAAGATTAGCAAGGACAAAGACGGCAAGACGGTGATAACCGGAAAGTCGCCCTACGACTCCTATCCCATCACCGTCACCCTCAATGCCAAGAACCGCATCGAGAAGGTCGTGCTGACGGCCTATGGCCATACCTACACCTCGACCCTGTTGGGATATAACGACGTGTCCCTCGATTACGACCCGTTGAATAACAAATGGGAGCCCGCCTATTTCGCGCCCTTCGTCGACCGGATGGTCTGGACAAAGGACGGCAAGGTCATCGCCGACCTGAGCACGACAGAATTCAAGTCAAACCCCTACACCCCCTTCCCGCTGCCGGAGTTGCTAAAGGCGGATGCCGAGAAGCCAGACCCCAGCCTTGGCTTTGACAAGAACAATCCAGGCGACGATCCCAGAGGCCAGTTCAACCCAGACCTTATGGTGAGCGGCGCCACCGGCGCAGGATCCTAGAATAACGCTCACTCTGGCACGATGGCACCTACCTCGGCCGGGCCACGGTCGGGATTGTTAGGCCTCGACTAGGTTTTGACGGCGACCTTGATGAGCTGTTTGGCGTCTTGGATGCTGGGGGCATCCCAGTAGGATTGGATGGCGGTTGCGGTCTGGGCGGGGGTCAGGATGCCCTCGCAGAGGCCGGAGAACTTGGCCTCCAGGTCCTTGTCGCTCATCGGCCGCTCCAAGCTGCCCAGGGCATGGGAGACATACTTGCTCAGGGTCTTGCCGTTTTTGAGGAACACGGTGACCGTGGCCTCGTCGTCGCGAACGGTCCTGTCTGCCGTGGCCTCGACTGTATCGCGCAACGCCATGATGGCCGGATCGGCCACGCAGGCATTGGAGTATTCCTTCTCGCCGGCCGCCCCATAGGTCAGGGCCGCGGCGACCGAGTGATAGACGCTGAACTTGCCCTCCAGCCCAGTGCGCGGCGTCTTCTTGCCGGTGAGCTCCAGCACCAGTGGCGCGACCTTCAGCTCAACACGGGCGATGTCGGCAGGCTTGAGGTCGTGGTCGGTGCGCAGCTGTACCGCCCCGTCAATCGAGGGGTGGATGACGATGCCGCAGGCGAACGGCTTGTAGGTGTTCAATGAGATCTCGAAGTGGTCGCCAAGACCATCGGTAATCTCACTAAAGTCACGTTCCGTGGACATCACATGCGCAAACCCACGCGGCGCTTCCAGAACACGGTCGCTGCTGGTGAACCCCTGCTGCGCCAGCAAGGCCGAGAGCAGGCCGTTCTGCGCCGCACGCCCCGGATGGAAGCTCTTGCACATGGTGCCGAACATCTCGCGGAAGCCCGACGACTGCGTGCCGGCGATCCCCAGAGCCCAGACCATCTGCTGGCGATCCAAGCCCAGGATCTTGCCCGCCGCCGCCGCCGCCCCGAACACGCCCGCCGTGCCCGTGATGTGCCAGCCAATATCGTAGTGCGCCGGATAGACCGCATTGCCGATACGGCACTCCACCTCCACCCCTAGGATGAAGGCGTGCAGCAGTTCCGCGCCCGTCATGGGACGAACCTCGGCTAGGGCCAGCAGGCAAGACGCCACCGGGCCGGCCGGATGGATAATGGTCTTCAGATGGGTGTCATCAAAGTCGAACACATGGCTCGATATCCCGTTGAGCAGCGCCGCGTTCAGCGGGTCAGTCTTCTCAACACGTCCAAACAGCCGAGCTACGCCCTCACCCGCAAACGGGCTCACCGCCGCCAAGGCCCGGTCCACCGTCTCGTGACCGCTGCCGCCAATGGCGCAACCGGCCCAGTTCAGCAGACTTCGCACAGACTCCCGCACCACAGCGGTCGGAACATCATCAAACGACGCCCCAACCACATAGTCCGCAAGGACAACCGTCACACCCAGGGATTCAACCATCACCGTTCCTTAAAATACAGGCGCACCGTCTAGTGCGCCCCAAGCAGACGAACCGGGGAGCCGGCGACGAAGGCTTCGATGTTTTCGACGGTGTCCGCGAAGAACACTTCAAAAGTTTCACGCGTGACATAGCCAAGGTGCGGCGTGGCCACGACGTTATCCAGCGTTCGGAAAGGATGCTCTGCCGGCAGGGGCTCGATATCGAAACAGTCGAGGGCCGCCGCCGCAATGGCACGGCGCTGTAGGACGTCGATGAGGGCCGCCTCATCAACCAGCGGTCCACGCGATGTATTCACGAGAATGGCATCCGGTGCCATCAGCGCAAGGTCTCGCGCGCCGACCAGCCCGCAGGTGCTGTCGCCAAGCACCATGTGCAAGGTCACGACATGGCTGTTGGAAAAAAGCTCGGCCTTTGAGACGAGCCGCGCGCCCGCCGCGGTCGCCCGCTCGGCGGTTAAGTTCGG
>CAISYT010000224.1 GCA_903889785.1 uncultured Caulobacterales bacterium | reverse complement strand
GTGTGAATGACAAGACGGCCAAGGGCGCCCCTCTGGAGGTGCGCATCCAGGACAACGGTCTCGGTGTGCCGGCGGCCCTACGCGAAAACCTTTTCCACCCGTTCGTGACCACCAAGGCCAATGGTGCCGGCTTGGGCCTGGCGCTCGTCGCCAAACTAGTCTCCGGCCACAACGGCCTGATCGATTTTGAGTCCGAACCTGGGCGCACCGTGTTTCGCGTGCTGCTGCCCGTCTCTCCTTTCCCCCTTAGTAGAGAGTCCTGATGAACGCAGCGTCCAAGAAGATCCTGATCGCCGATGACGACAGCTCGATCCGCCTGGTACTCAGCCAGGCCTTCACGCGATTGGGCTATCAGGTGCGCGCCACGGGCAATGCCACCACCTTGCTGAAGTGGGTCTCGGATGGGGAAGGGGACCTCGTCGTCACGGATGTGATGATGCCGGACGAAAACGTGTTCGATGTGTTGCCGCGTATCCGCAAGGAACGGCCTAAGCTGCCCATCATAGTTATGTCGGCGCAGAACACGCTGCTGACCGCGGTCAACGCCGCCGACGCCGGGGCGTTCGAATATATCTCCAAGCCGTTTGATCTCGACGACATGATCGGTGCTGCCAAGCGTGCCCTGTCGCGCCCTGCCGATGCCGAGGCGAGCAAGGCACAGGCCCGCGCCCTGCGCGACGAACGCCTGCCACTGATCGGACGATCTCCTCCGATGCAGGAGGTCTACCGCACCATCGCTCGACTGGTGGGTGCCGACCTTACAGTGCTGATCCTCGGTGAAAGTGGCTCCGGCAAGGAATTGGTCGCGCGCGCGCTTCACGATCTTGGCCGCCGCCGTGACGGCAAGTTCGCGGTCATCAACCTGGCCGCCGTGCCGCGTGAGCGGGTTGAGACAGAACTGTTTGGCAAGGCCGAGGGCGACTACGGCAAGATGGTGGAGGCAGACGGCGGAACCTTGTTCCTCGACGAGATCGGCGACATGCCGCTCGACGCCCAGACTCGTCTGCTCCGGGTGATTGATGGCACCGAGCCGGTGATCAACCCCAAAACCGGCCGCCGGCCAAATGTGCGGATCATCGCCGCCACAAACCGGAACCTGCGCGGCCTGATCGCGCAGGGCCTGTTCCGTGAGGATCTGTTCTTCCGCCTCAACGTCGCACCAGTGCGCCTGCCGCCTCTGCGGGATCGCACCGAAGACATTCCAGACCTCGCTCGTGCCTTCCTACTGCGTGCAAACCGCGAGGGCTTACCGGCCAAGACCATAGACCAGGGCGCACTTGACCGCCTAAAGGCTCACAGCTGGCCGGGGAATGTGCGCGAGCTTGAAAACCTGATCCGCCGCATCTGCGCACTTTACGGCGAAGACCTAATCAGCGCCCGGATCATCGAGCGCGAATTGCAGGAACCGGCCGTAATCCAGCCGGGCGAAGATGGTCCCGTGACCCTTTCGACATTGGTCGAACGCCACCTGTCGGCCTATTTCGCAGATCAGCCGGATGGCCTACCTCCGGTTGGGCTGTATGATCGGGTGCTGGAAGAGATCGAGCGTCCGCTCATTCATCTCGCCCTGGTGGCCACACGTGGCAATCAGGTGCGGGCGGCGGAAATCCTGGGACTCAACCGCAACACACTGCGGAAGAAGATTCAGGATCTTGGTGTCGATTTGAGACGGGGTAAGCGCTGAACACCTAAGTGAGGCTTTAGAGCCACAAGGGTGTTGGATTTGCGCCGCTGTTGCGTCTAGTCTGCGCCCTATATGGCCGTGTTCAGTTTCGAAAAGCGGATGTCAGATTTTATGCGGCCTTCCCTAACGGGGTGGGGCGTTTTGACAAGGTCGCGCTATCTGCTGGGCGGCGGCTATATGCTTGCCTTCATCCTCACCGCTGCCTGTGTCGCCCTGGCGCCCTTACCCCCGAGCAGATCTTTCATCTGCATTGGTGGGCGGCGATGTTTCTGATCGAATGAATAGACGTAAGGCACGAGCGAAGTCTACGACTTGTCACCTAGCGACATAACATCTCAGTGCATGCGCATTTTCGGATTCCCTGTGCAGATACGGCCAGGCT
>CAISYT010000223.1 GCA_903889785.1 uncultured Caulobacterales bacterium | reverse complement strand
CGAGCATCAGATCGAAGAAGTGGGTGCCCGCCTGCGCGCCATGATGCCTTGGATCGGCAAGAACAAGCTGGTCGACACCACCCGCAACTAGGCCTAGCGCGCTCGCAAGCGTGGCGTTCGATTTCGCGCTGCGAGGCGCATCAAATCAGAGTTGGGCGTGAAGCGTCTCGAAACCGTCTACCTGGCCGGGTTCGAGGCCTTTCTTCCGGAGGCTGTAGCGCATGACCAGCGCCTCGCCGCCCTGGCGGCGGGCTATGGTCTGACCGTCCCGATCCCCGGCTGTGAGGTGGGCGACACCGCGCCGGAGGTGGCCGCAAGGGCCCTCTATGCTCACCGCGCCGCCCTGATGCGGCGATCGTCAACCTGACGCCCTGGCGCGGGCCATCTTGCGATCCCGGCGACGCGTTCGAGGCCGGCTTCCTGGCGGCGCACAGCAAGCCGGTGTTCGCTTATCTTAACATCGACCGCGAGGAACAGGCCGATTATCGCGGCCGTGTCGACCTGTGGCTGGGGGCCAGCCAAGGCGAGGATGGCTTATGGCGCGATGCCTCCGGCTGTGCGGTCGAGGATCTGGGCCGAGGCGCGGCGGCTATTCGTGATTGCGGCCGGCGACCCCCTAACCGACCTGGCGGGGCTGGAGCTCTGCTTGGACGTCGTGAAGGGCTACGGCGACTAAGACCCTTAATCTCTTCACGCCTGAGCGCCTGAGCCGTTCCGCATGCCGACCAAGTGGATGATCCAGCAGCCTGGCCAGCGGTTACACGCGCTCGTCGTCAGCGGCGCTGGGCGTTGTAGCTGTCGATGAAGGCCGTGGTCAGGTCCAGGGCGTTGTGATCGACCCCGTTCTGCAACATCAGCACCGTGTCGTTGAAGTGGGCACGGTCGATCACCGCCATGGCACCGCGTGACGTCGCGAAGACCTTCAGGGCATCGTTGACCTGGCGCTGCACGGGCGTGACGAGGGCGCTGGATCGGGCATTATAGGCGTTAATTAAGGCGGCTTTTTGGGCGTCGAAGGCGGCCTGCTGCGCCTTGACCTTGGGGTCCAGAATTTTGGCTTGTTCTGGCGTGGCGGCCGTCAGTTCGGCCTGAGTCGCGTCCACCTCATTCTTCAGCCTATCCAGCGCGGCCTGGCGGTCGGCGAACTCATGGATCAACTGGTCGGATATTAACGCCAACTGGTGCACGCCGCCCTGTGGGTCAGCGATCCGGCGGGAGTCGATAATGATCAGGGACGGCCTAGCCGTCGCCGTTGCCGTGGCGGGGCGTGGCGGAACAACGCGCGGCGGGGCCGGAGCCGTAAGGGGCACGAGCCTGGCGGCTAGCTTTGGCCCTGGGGTCTTCGGTTTGGCCATCTGTGTGGTCACGGTCGGCTTGCGATCGGCGGTCCTTGCGGGTGCCGCCTCGGGCGCATGCGAGGGTGGTACGGGCGTGGGCTGTATCAACGGCCTCAGTCCAGACAGGGGCTTGGGCTTAGCCGACTCCCAGGGCTGAGCCGCAGCTGGAAGGCTAAGGCACGCGGTGATCATTAGGGCCGCGACGTGTCGAAGCCTACCATGTGAGCTCATCTGCATGGTCCGCACCTTGGCCTTAAGGACCAGAGCGTCAAGGCCATTCGATGGCCGCCTGCCCACGCAGGATCGACTCCGCCTGCGGGCTTTGCGCGCCACCAGGAGCGTGCAGCACCAGAGCCGGCAGCAACTGCAAGGGTGCCTTGCCCATCTTGACCGCCCGCACCAGCACACGTTTGGCGGGCGCATCGGCAAACGCATGCACCGGCAGCACCTGAAATGAACCTGCCTTGGGCGCTAGGCCAGCGAGAATGTCGCCCAGACGGTCGGCGCGATGGATGATCGTCGTTGTCCCGCCTTCGCGTACGGCGCTCAGCAGGAAGGCAAGCCAGGCGGCGAGGCCGCCGTCGGCGATCCAGGCGCCTGTCTTGGCTGGGGCAGGGCCACGGATGGCGGTGGGATCGTCGAAATAGGGCGGATTTGCCATGGCCGCGTCGAAGGGTGCCAGGCCCAGGGCCTTGAAGGGCATAACCACATTGCCGGCGATGGCGCTCACGCGGTCCTGAAGGCTGTTCAGGGCGATATTCTCTTGCGCCAGGGCCAGAGCGTCGGGATCGCGCTCGACGCCTGTAAAGGCCACGCCGGCCCGGCGCCGCGCCGCGGCCAGCATCGCCCCGCCAGGTCCGCAACCCGCCTCCAGCACACGCTGGCCGAGTTTAGCAGCACAGGCTGCGGCCAGCAGGGCAGCGTCCACGCCGGCGCGATAGCCACCGGCACCCTGGCGCAGGATGACCTGGCCGTTCAGTAATCTGTCTTCTGTAACCGTCATTGAACGCTTCTAAGCCTTGTGCGGCCCGCCAGTCTGACCTATCCCGCCGAAAGG
>CAISYT010000222.1 GCA_903889785.1 uncultured Caulobacterales bacterium | reverse complement strand
TCGAGCAGCCGTCGCTCGGCCGGGGTCGGGAGCTCCCCGCGGTGCAGCAGAAAAATGACCTCGCTAAACGACGCCCGTGTCATCAACGAGGCGACGTCGTAGCCACGCAGCCGAATGTGCCCGTCCCGGGCATCCACCAACGCCGTCCGCCAAGTGTCCACGCTTCCTCCTCGATGACTAGGGCGACTCTAGCATCCGAACCTGCCCGACACCCCGGCTAGGGCTGTCGGCGGTGGCCCGCGGCCGACCACCCCACCCCTTGACACATGGTCTTAGTAGGCGCAATATACACCTTCGTCACTGGTAATACAAGTTAAGACAACCAGACAAGATGCATTTGGCTTGGTGACCTGAGGCGATTCGACGCGTGGCTTTGAACGAGAGGATACGACGATGCGATACGGAATGTGGCTGACTCTGGCTCTCGCACTGATGTGTGCGCCCGCTTCCGGCCAGACGGTGGCCGTTGCGCAGCTATCGGGAACAGTGCTGGACGAATCCAGTGGTGCCCTGCCGGGCGTGGACGTGACGGTGACGCAGACCGACACCGGGATGCAGCGCGTGGCCATCACCAATGCCGATGGCGGCTACGTGTTAACCAGCCTTCCAATCGGTCCTTACAAACTGACTGCCAAACTGAGCGGCTTCAGCGTGTTCGAGCAGACCGGCATCACGCTGGCCGTCGGCGACACGCGTTCGGTGAACGTCAGGCTCAAGCTCGGCACACTGGAAGAAACGATTACCGTCACGGCGGATGCGCCGCTGGTCGAGACGCGTAACGTGAACGTGGGCACCGTGGTATCGCAGGAGCAGATCGTCAGCCTACCGCTCAACGGGCGAAGCGTCCTGCAGTTGATTGTGCTGTCCGGGGCGGCCGTCGAGAACGCCACGCTGACCGATAACCGCCAGTACCCGAACTCGGTCGCGATTTCGGTGGCCGGCGGCACCGGCAACAGCACGATGTACCTCGTTGACGGCGGCTACAACAACGATCCGCAGAACAACACCGGCAATCCGATGCCGTTCCCCGACGCGCTGCAGGAGTTCAGGACGGAGAACGGCGTGCGAAACGCTCGCTATGGCATGTCGACGGGTGCGACCGTCAATGCGGTGACCAAGTCCGGCAGCAACACGCTGCACGGCAACATCTTCGATTTTGCCCGTGACAGCCGGTTCAACGCCATTCGCTACTTCGAGAAGAAGGAAAACGGTGGGCTCGGTCGTGACGATGGTCTGCGGCGCAATCAGCTGGGCGGCACGCTCGGCGGTCCCCTAGTCAAGAACAAGCTGTTCTTCTTCGGCGGCACCCAGTTTACCAACACCAAGATCGCTCCGCTGGCCGCGGATCAGATCGTCCCGACCGAGGAGGTCCGCCGCGGTGACTTCACGCGGATCATGTCGGCAGCCTGCCGCGGCGGCACCGCGCGTACTCTCGGTGCGCCGTTTGTGAACAACCGCATCGACCCCGCGCTCTACGATCCGATTGCGCTGAAGATGATGAGCATGTTGCCCCGGCCGGACCCGGCGCTGGATCCCAATGGCTGCGGCCGCTACGTGCTGCAGATTCCCAATGACAGTCGCGAACAACAGTACATTGGTCGAGCTGACTATCAGCTCACCCTTGATCAGCGGTTGTTTGGCCGGTTGTTCTACACGAAGTACCGGCACGACCCCGGCTTCGACAAGGACAACTCCAACCTGCTGATGCTGAGTGGCGCCGGCCTGGGCGTCGACGCCCGGATGATGACGCTCGCCACCGGCTACGACTGGGTTGTGTCGCCGTCGCTGGTGGCGACGACGCGGGTGACCCTGCAGCGCACCTCAACGGAGCGTATCCAGGGCGAGGGGGCGCCGACCTGGACCTCGCTCGGCGTCAATACCTTCCAGTACACGACCGGCGGGGGCCAGGATTTTCTCGCCGGCGGCACCGCCGGCTGGAGTAACAGCGGGTTCACCGGCCGCTTTTATGTCGACACGCCCTCGGTGTCGCAGGATTTCGATTGGAACAAAGGGTCACACAGCGTCTCGTTCGGCGGCGTCTGGACCCGTCCGCATACCGACGGTGACGGCACCTTCGCGTCCAACGGCACCTTTGGCTTCACCGGTCTGATTACCAGCGGCACCAACAACGCCAACGGCGGCCTGCCGATGGCCGACTTCGTGCTCGGGCTACCGGCAACCTTCAACCAGGCGGGCAGTCAGCGCAACGACCAGTCGATCAACGCCGTAGGCCTGTACCTTGGCGACGTCTGGCGGGTCAACCGCAACGTGACACTGAACGTCGGTATTCGGTGGGAGCCGTACCTCGCGGCCATGGACAACAACGCGTTCCAGCAGGCCTTCAGCCGCGAGAATTTCAACAAAGGCATCAGAAGCACGGTCTATCCCAACGCGCCGGTCGGGCTGATGTTCAAGGGCGACCCGGGGTTTCCCGACAACGGCTCGAACAACAACAACCGCCTGGCGCAGTTCGCGCCTCGCATCGGCGTGGTGTGGGACCCGCGGGGCGACAATTCGCAGACCATCCGGGCAGGCATCGGTCACTACTACGATTCGCCGCGGTTGTGGGCGTATGCCAGGCACCCGTTGAATCCGCCGTTCGGCAACCGCGTCAACGCGCTGCCACCGGTCACCTGCGCCGTCAGCCGCAACGGGTGTGCCGTCAACTTCTCGAACCCGTGGGTCAACACGCCGGGTGGCGACCCTCTCAAGGCCATCAACTATCCGCGTCAGGGCGAGCCCGTCCAGGCGGCACCGAAGAACGTGACGTTCCCGGTGCAGGGCGGATTCGTGAGCATGCCGGTCGACCTGACGCCGATGCAGGTGACGCAGTGGAACGTGTCCTACCAGCGACAGCTCCTGAGGAGCATGATGTTCGACGTGACCTACATGGGGAACCGGTCGATTCACATCTGGTCCGGCTACGAAGAAAACCCGGTCATCTATGTGCCGGGCAACTGCCAGCCCGGCCAGTATGGGCTTACCGCTGCCGGGCCCTGTTCGACCCAGACCGCTGCGAACCGCCAGGCGCGATCGCTGTTGACGCTGCTCAATCCGGATGCCGGCCAGTACTATGCCGCCAACACCGTCGCGCAAGTCTATGACGATGCTCGTGGCTGGTATCAGGGCGTCCGCCTGGGGCTGACCAAGCGTCTCTCCCAGGGCTGGAGCACCAGCACCAACTACACCTACAGCACCTGTACCAACGAAGGCGAACCTGGTGGCGCCGGCGACATCGGCAACGCCTTTCCGGTGCCGATCGAGGACATCACCAGCAGCCAGCCGCAGCCGGACACCTCCACCAACAAAGGGCCCTGTGCCGCCGATCGCCGCCACAATTTCAATCTCTCGGCGGTGCTGCAGAGCCCTGGCTTCGGGAGCGGCATCGTCAGAACCGTGACCCGGGATTGGCAGGCCGGCATCATCTGGCAGGCGCGCAGCGGCAGCCCGATCACGCCGACCACGACCGGTGATTTCGCGCTGACGAACCTGGCGCAGCGTCCGTTGCTCGTCCCCGGCGTCGATCCGTACCTGCCCGAAGACCAGCAGGCGTTCGCCAATACCGGTGGCACGCCGTCGCTGGCGTGGTTCAACCTCGCGGCATTTGCGCCCAACACCCCCGGGGTGTGGGGCGACACGCCGAAGGGCTACCTGTTCGGTCCCGGGTTCTGGAATGTCGACCTGTCCTTCTCGCGTCTGATTAGCGCGGGCAACGGGCGCCGGGTCGAGGCGCGCATCGAGGCCTTCAACGTGTTCAACCGCGTCAACTGGGCCAATCCGACGGTGCAGATCGGATCGACGGCGCTGACCAACGGCCGCGTCACCAACACCACGGGCGATCCGCGGATCATGCAGTTCGCCCTGAAGTACAGCTTCTGAGGTGCCGACGTCGGCCTGGGGTCAGGCCGACGTCTCGACTTCGGTCGACCAGGTCCAGCGGCCGCCGCGTTTTACGCGGACCAGGTTGACCGAGTAGTGATACTTATCGGCCCGGTAGTAGATGTCGACGAGTTCGAAGGGACGGTCGCCGGTCGTGTACATGAGGCGCGTCATGTGCATGACCGGATACAGGACCGGGATCTTCAACCGTCGCGCCGTCTCGGGATCGGCGGGGGCGGCTTCGATGGTCTCGCGGGCGCGGAGGATCGGGATGTTCAGGTCCTCCTGGAGAATCTTGAGGAGCGGATGGGTGTAGAGATCCTTGGCGCGAATGCGGGCGCCAATTTCGCTGGGGAGGTAATTGAGCGTATACGAGAACGGCTCATCATCGATATGGCGCAACCTCCTGACCAGCGTGACCTCGGAGGTGGCGGCGTTCAGTTGAAGCGCGGTTCTGACGTCGGCCGTCGCCGGAACCTGCGCCACGTCGACGTCGATGACGCGCAGTTTACGGACGCGCTCCTGGAGCTCTTCAAGAAAGCCGGTGTAGCGGACGGGCG
>CAISYT010000221.1 GCA_903889785.1 uncultured Caulobacterales bacterium | reverse complement strand
GCACGCCGGATTCCGGATCGACGCTGATGACGTCACCCTCCATGACATAGGCCAAGGCCCCGCCCTTAGCGGCTTCCGGCGTCACATGGATGGCTGAAGCGATCTTACCGGAAGCACCGGACATCCGGCCATCTGTGACCAACGCCACCTTGAATCCGCGCCCCATGAGCACCGCCAGCGTCGGGGTCAGACCATGCAATTCCGGCATGCCATTAGCGGCCGGTCCTTGGAAGCGGATCACCACCACGAGATCGCGATCCAGCTCGCCGCGCTTGAACGCAGCCAGGAAGCTTTCCTGGTCGTCAAAAACCGCCGCCGGCGCGCGCACAGCGCGGTCAGACGGCTTCACAGCGCTGATCTTGCTCACCGCCCGGCCGAGTGTACCGTTCAAAACCCGGATGCCGCCCTCGCTATCGAACGGGTCGGAGACAGGCCGCAAGATCGAAGCATCTAGACTTTGGGATGGTCCGCCGCGCCAGACCAGCGCGCCGTCCTGCAAGACTGGCTCCTGCGTGTAGCGGGAAAGCCCCTGTCCAGCGACGGTCAGCACATCCTCGTGGGCGAAGCCATTCTCCAGCAGTTGGCTAACCACAAACGCCATGCCACCGGCGGCGTGGAACTGATTCACATCGCCCAAGCCGTTGGGGTAGACCCGTGCGATCAGGGGCGTGGCCTGGCTCAGCGCATCGAGGTCTTCCAGGGTCAGGATCAGCCCCGCAGCCTTGGCCACGGCCACCAGGTGCAGACAGTGGTTGGTCGAGCCACCCGTGGCCATCAGCCCAACCACGCCATTGACCAGCGCCTTCTCATCGATCACCCGCCCGATGGGGATGAAGTCACGGCCGTGTCGCGTGATGGCGGCCGCGCGATGGGCGGCGGCGCGGGTCAGAGCCTCGCGCAGGGGCGTATTGGGATGGACGAAGGCCGCACCAGGCATGTGCAGCCCCATGATCTCCATCAGCATCTGGTTGGAATTGGCTGTGCCGTAGAAGGTGCAGGTGCCCGGCCCGTGATAGGCAGCGACCTCGGCGGCAAGTAGCACCTCACGCCCGACCTTTCCCTCCGCGTAGAGCGCCCGGATCTTGCCCTTTTCGTCATTGTCCATACCGCTCGTCATCGGCCCGGCCGGGACGAAGATCGTCGGCAGGTGGCTGAACGTCAGAGCGCCGATCAGCAGGCCCGGCACGATCTTGTCGCAGACCCCCAGCATCAGCGCGGAGTCGAAGGCGTCATGCGTCAGGGCGACGCCGGTGCTCATGGCGATCAGGTCGCGGCTGAAAAGGGAGAGTTCCATGCCAGACCGCCCCTGCGTGACCCCATCACACATCGCCGGCGTGCCCCCCGCCACCTGCGCGGTGGCGCCGGCCTCTCGCGCCGCGGCCTTGATGATGTCTGGATAGGCCCCCAGCGGCTGATGTGCCGACAGCATGTCGTTATAGGCGGTGACGATACCCATATTGGGCGCATTAGGATCCATCGCCCGCAGCTTGTCGGCACTGTTCTGTCCAGCGAAGGCATGGGCCCAGTTGGCACAAGACAGCTTGGCGCGGCCAGGGCCCGACGAAATTGCCGCCTCCATCTGGGCCAGGTAGGCGGCGCGACCCTCGCGGCTACGCGCAGCGATCCGACGGGTGACTTCGGCAACGACGGGGTTCATGGCCATCTCATTCGGTCCAGAGGATGGGAGGGTGGTAGGGGCGCGATCCTTACCGCAACAGCCCGACGACGTTGCAGCGGATTTCGCCTCTTCATTTCACTAAAGCCTTAGCCCAGCGGATCAGCGGCTTCTCCACAAGGGCGTGGCAGAGCAGTCCGCCGCCCAAGCCCGTCGCTACATCGAGCGGAATAAACAGCCAGGGCTGGTGCAGGCAGAGCTTGGCCACGGCCGGTGCGGTCAAGGTATGGCTGAGGTAGATGGCGTAGGACGCATCTCCAAGTTTTTGCAGCCAGGGCCAGGCCGGAACGCCCTTTTTGTCGGCCGCCATCGCCAGCCAGCCGATCGCGATCAGCAGCGCCGGGCCGCCAAACAGAAATGGCCGCCAAATTGCCGGGCGATAGATCAGGGCCGTCAGAACCGCCAGGATGACTACACCCAGTGCGACCAGCGTCATCCCCGTGCCACGCCCCGGTAGCGCCTTAGCTTGCCAAGCCTTTGCCAGCCAGATGCCGGAAACGAACACCAGCATCTCGGCGTTGGCCCCGAAGAAATAGGTCCAGGTCAGGATGCGGGCCCCAAATAGGAACACCGCCAGCATGATCGCCGTCACCGCCTGTGCCCGCCACCGCAGGGGCACGGTCAGGCAGGCGGCGAACACCAGGTAGAAGAACGCCTCATAGTTCAGCGTCCAACCCGGGTTCAGCAGGGGAAACGGTCCACCTTTGGGATCAAGGTGCGGAATGAACGCCAGCGACAGAACAACGTGAAGCGGGTCGGGGATGACGTTCGGGATTGCGCCGGGGCGGATCAAAACAACAGCGAGCGCGGTGAGGCTAACCAGCCAATAGAGCGGGATCACCCGCGCCGCGCGGCGGGCCAGGAAGGCCGTCGGCGCAGGCGCGTGACCGGCGGTGGTGATCCACATCACAAAGCCGCTGATGACGAAGAACAGCTCTACCCCGAACTGACCGGGCTCGAACGGGATCCACTCCCATTGCAGGGCATGGAACACCACGACCGAGAACACCGCCAGGCCGCGCAGGTGCTGGATGGAAACAAGCTTGCCCATGGGTCGCGACTTAACACGCACTGGCGCGATCGGCGACGATCTGGCAAGGAACCGACCCATTGGCCGCGTATAACCCAGGCGCGGGTCGGAAGAAAAACCTACAAAGGCGTCTTGGATGCGTTGGAAGGACACCGCAACCGGCTACGGCTGGGTTTCGATCATCCTGCACTGGGTGACGGCGATCTTCATCATCGTCATGCTGTTTGTCGGGAACTCCATTGAGGGCTCGCGCGGCATCTATGACGACAAGCTCCGGCTGCACACGACCCTGGCGTTCATCTTCTACCTGGCGCTATGGTTCCGAATCTATTGGCGCTTCAGCAAGGGGCACCCCGGCCCCCTGCCCCGGCAGAAGGGGTTCTTCTTCTACGTTGGCAAATACACCCACTTCAGCCTGCTCATTGCCTTGGTCGGTATGTTGATCAGCGGTCCGATCATGGCTTGGTCTGGCGGTCTGCCGGTTCGTGTCGGCCACCTGTTCGCGATCCCCTCGCCGATCCCCATGAACCCTGGCCTGTTCAGCCTTGCGCACGAGATTCACGTGGCCTGCGCCACCTTCTTGGCCATCGGTGCCCTGCTGCACATCGGCGGCGCGGCTAAGCACTTCTTCATCAACAACGATGGCACCGTCGACAAGATCCTGGTCGCCGCCGCCCCGCCCACAGACGGCGAACCCTAACGCAGCGCTTTGGCGGGAACAGACGGCCGCCGCCGGCGCATCAGGTGGCGCGCCGCAGGTCGAAAGCCTCGTCCGCAGCCTGCGCCGGACTGAGGGCTACGCCCAAGGTCAACAGCCGCCGGGCGGCCATGTGATCGACCGGCTTGTTGACGCTCTCCACCGCGATCAAGCTGTCCTGGCGGAACAGAAAGACCGAGAAGCTTTCACTGGCCGGATCGCCGCGAAGCACCGCTTGGTCGGCTTGCATATTCAGCCCGGCCATCTGGAGCTTGTAGGGCCCCTGGTCGCTCCAGAACCAAGGGACCTTATCATAGGCGCTGTCCCGGCCGGCCAGAGTGGCCCCCACCGCGCGGCCCTGGTCGATGGCGTTCTGCACCGACTCCAGCCGCACCGGCCAAGGCGCGAAACGGTTCGGGTGCAGGGAGAGGTCGCCGATGGCGAAAATGTCAGGATCGAGGGTGCGCAGTGTTGCATCGACCACAACCCCATCTCCCGTCTCCAGGCCGGCGGCCTGAGCCAGGGCGATCGCGGGCAGCACACCAACGCCAATCATCACCAGATCCGCAGGCAAGGTCTCGCCGCTGTTCAGCACCACGCCAGTAACTTGGCCCTCCGCCCCGGCGATGGCCCGCACCCCTTCACCGAGCCGCAACTTGACTCCCATGGCCTGATGACGCTGAGCGAAGAAATCCGACATCGGCACCGACAGCGCCCGACCCATCACCCTCGGGGCGACTTCGATAACAGTGACGTCCAAGCCCTTGGACACCGCCACGGCGGCGAACTCCAGACCAATGAACCCAGCGCCAATCACCACGGCATGACGCCCCGAAACGCAGGCAGCCTTGATCGCCTGGGCGTCGGTCAGGCCCCGCAGGAACATCACCCCAGAGAGGTCGACGCCTGGCACATTCAGGGGTCGGTTTTGTGCGCCCATGGCCAGCACAAGCTTGTCGTAGGTTAGGCGGGTTTGGTCAGAAAAGGCGATGGTCTTGGCGGCGCGGTCGATGGCCGTCGCCTGAACCCCAGTGCGCAAGTCCATGCCCGCCTCGGCGTAGAAGTCGGCCCCGCGCAAGGCCAACCCTTCCTCGTCCATCTCTCCCTTGAGATAGGCCTTGGAAAGCGGCGGCCGCTGGTAGGGGGCAAATGGCTCCTCGCCGATGAGGATGATCTCGCCGTCATAGCCTTCGTCGCGCGCGGAGGCCGCGGCCTGCAACCCCGCCTGTCCGGCCCCGATGATCACCACGCCTGCCATAAGCCGATGTCCTGCAAGGAAGCGCCAAGGATTGCAATGACTCGCCACGCATCGGCGCGTTAAGAGGGCGCATGGTTCGTCTCAATAAACTTTATACCCGCACGGGTGACGATGGCTCCACCGGCCTGGGCGACGGCTCGCGCCGCAATAAGGCCGACCTGCGCATCGCCGCCATGGGCGAGATCGATGAAGCCAATGCGACTCTGGGCATGGCACGGCGCGAGGCCAGTGCCGCCACCGACACCGTGCTGAGGCGCGTGCAGAACGACCTGTTCGACCTGGGTGCCGATCTGGCGGTTCCGGCCAGCGAGGGTGCCGGCGAGCGCTTGCGGATCGATCCAGCGCAGGTCGCCTGGCTCGAAGCCGAAACGGATCTGGCGACAGACCGACTGGAACCCTTGACCTCCTTCATCCTGCCCGGCGGATCGGCCGCCGCCGCAACGCTGCATCTGGCGCGAACCGTGGTGCGGCGCGCGGAACGGGCTACGGCAGCGCTAAACGCCAAGGAACCGCTGAACCCCGCCGCCCTGGCCTATATCAACCGGCTGTCCGACCTATTGTTCGCCCTGGCGCGGCTGGAGAACGACGGCGGGCGCAGCGACGTGCTGTGGGTGCCGGGCGCCAACCGCTAGGGTCGCGTTAGCTGATATAGCGCGATCCCACTGGTGGTGGCGAGGTTCAAGCTATCGAACCCCCCGCTCATCGGGATGCTGACCGCCGTGGTGCGCGCCAATAGGCTAGGGTCGAGGCCCGGCCCTTCGGCCCCGAGCAGCAGGGCAGCGCGCTCTGGCCGCTGCACCGCCGAAAGATCGATCGCGCCAGACGGGCTTAAGGCCAGCGCCGCAAACCCATGCCCCGCCAGCACCACCAGCGGATCGTCGCTGGCCTCGAACCAGCCGAACGGTACGGTCAGGGCGGCGCCGACCGAGACGCGGATCGCCTTGCGATACAGCGGGTCGCAACAGTCTCTGGCCAGCAGCACCGCATCGGCCCCGAAGGCAGCCGCGTTGCGGAACACCCCGCCCATATTGTCGTGATTGCCGATGCCAAACAGCGCCAAGACCAGGGCGCGCGGCGGCAGCGAGGCCAGCAGCGCGGGGGCCGCCACCTTGGCACCGCGCCGGCCCAGGGCGAGGATTCCACGATGTATCGGAAAGCCGGCAATTGCATCCATCACCGCTTGGCCAGCGGCATAGACCGGTGTTCCCGCCGGCAGGGCCAGGTCGGCCAGAACCTCAACCCGATTTTCAGCCAGCAGCACCGCCTCGACCACGAACCTGCCGGCCCGCACGGCGGTACGCAGCACCACCTCGCCCTCAATCACAAAGACCCCTTCCCGACCGGCCAGATCGCGCTCTTTCACGGCGCGGAAGGCAGCGACGCGGGGATCGTCTGGATTGTCGATGGGGATGGGGATGGCGATGGGGGCCACCACCGCTAGACGGCGACCCCGACCAGCCGCCCGATGCCCGCGGTAAAGGCCATGGCTGCTGCGCCCCAGAAGGCGACGCGCAAGGTGGCCGGCCAGATCGCTGCCCCACCCGCCTTGGCCCCGATCGCGCCCAGAACAGCCAGCAGCACCAGCGAGGCCGCCGACACCGCGACCGCCGTGACCGACAGGGGCAGCAGCAAGGCGATCAATAGCGGGATGGCCGCCCCGGCGGTGAAACTGGCGGCCGACATGGCTGCGGCCTGCAAGGGTCTGGCGACGGTCATTTCCAAGATGCCCAGCTCGTCGCGAGCGTGGGCCCCCAGGGCGTCCTTGGCCATCAGCTGCGCGGCAACCTTGGAGGCCAGGGTCTTATCCACCCCGCGCGCCATGTAGATGGCGGTCAGTTCGATATGTTCGGCCACGGGATCATCGGCCAGCTCGGCCTTCTCGCGCGCCAGATCAGCGGCCTCGGTATCGGCCTGCGACTTGACCGAGACATATTCCCCCGCCGCCATCGACATGGCACCGGCGACCAGGGCGGCGACACCGGCCACGATCACCTCGCCTGGGCCATGCGCAGCGGCGGCAACACCGACAATCAGGCTGGCCGTCGAGACAATACCGTCATTAGCCCCCAGCACAGCCGGCCGCAGCCAGCCAATGCGCGAGACGCGGTGCCATTCGGCATGGGAACGGGCGAGGTGGGAGCGGGACATGGCGGCTCTGGGCAAAGGATTGGGACGGGAGACCATACGCACGTTCGGGGAACAAGCTGAAGCGGCACAAGCTGTGATGCCCTCTATCGTCGTCCCGGCCGGAGGGGAGGGGTACTGGTGCGCGAGAAGAACTGGGTCCCGGATCGGCACGGCGGTGCCGCTTGTTCGGGATGACGGGGGTGTTGTGAGCCGTCATCCCGGCCGGAGCGTAAGCGGAGGGCCGGGACCCAGCGGTGGGGCCCATTTGCGCTTCAGCTGCCGAAGGCCGCCGCGTAGGCATCGGACTTGAAGCCGACGATCAACGTCTTGCCCTTCGCCAGAACGGGTCGTTTGATCATGCTGGGCTGGGCCGTCATCAGGGCGATGGCCTTGGCCTCATCGACGGTCTGTTTCTGCGGTTCGGGTAGGGCGCGGAACGTAGTGCCGTTGCGGTTGAGCAGGGTTTCCCAGCTGACCTGCCCAGCCCAGACAGCCAGGGTTGCAGGATCGATGCCCACCTCCTTGTAGTCGTGGAAGGCATAGGCGACGCCGCGCGCATCGAGCCAGGCGCGGGCCTTCTTCATCGTGTCACAGGCCTTGATGCCATGGATGATGATGCGCTCGCTCATACAGACCTCAGCACCACGGACAGGAATGAAACGGTGGACGAAAAATCGTGATGACCCTGCCAAGCACAATCACCGCCGTCCAGCACAGAAGGGAGATAAGGGCGACGATCTTGGCCGACAACGGGGCCGCATCATCGGGTTTCGCCGCGTCGATGTGGCGGGTGGCGATAACATAGAAGGCGGCGGTGTTAAGCCCCGCGATGGCCAAGAAGCAGAGCTTGAGCTGGAACGCGGGATTGAACAGATACTGGTCCGGCATGGTGACGAAGAACATCGACCCGGTCAGAAAGCTCAACCCAAACGCCGCCACACCGAACGGAACCAAGCGGTACAGCGAGGCCATGGAGACGCCCCGCCCTACCCCCAGGATACGCAGGTCCAGCAGTCCGACCGTGCCAAGCAGGGTCGCCAGTCCGATGAAATGGAGCGACTCGACCGTGGGCCATCCCCAGCGCGTGTTCATCACGGCGAATACGCCAGTGGCGCGGGCGAGCCCCTGGATGGCGTGCGGATCGATCATCATGGCAGTAGCAGCAACACCTGGGCGGTATGGGCGAGGAACTTGCCCGCGATCAATGCCAGGACCATCAGCAAGAGCGAGCCGATGGCGAACCTGCGCTGGACCGGGGATGAAACTATCGGACCGCCGGGCGTCAGGCCCCCGCGCTGCCACAGGGCGCGTGTTATGACCAGAGCCGCGATCAGAAGCGCCAGCTTGATATAGAACAGCGGGTTGAGCGCCGCCTTGGCCGGATAGCCCGCTACCAGCACCGCACCAGACACCACCGACACCCAGGCGGCCCCGTGCAGCATGGGTGCGAAAATAGCCAAAGGCGGCAAGGGCGCGGGTGCGCCAAAGCCCAGCATCCGCAGATCAATCGCGGCAGCGGTCCCCAGCAGCAGGCCCATGCTGAGGGTGTGCACGATCAGGGCCGCAAAGAGCGCCCAATCGGATTCCCGCACCCAGATGCTGAAGCCGGTTTCCTGAATTGCGTAGAGCCAATGCATAGAGCACAGGTTCAACCGCAGACGACGCATTCACAACTCGCAATTTTTCCACGACACTGCGCGCAACGAAAAAAAGGAAACCACCATGATCGACCGCCGCACAGCCATGGTCGCCGGTGCCGGACTTTTGGCTATTCCTGGCCTCGTTTCCGCCCAGGTCTCGCCCACTGGTTTGTTCTGCAGCTCACTGGAAGAAAAGCTGACCTGCTGGAAGCCGGATCTGGCGACGGGTAGCCTGACCAAGCTCTCCGAAATTTCCATGCCGGGGCAAATCCAGTTCGGCTGGCGCCACCCTAAGGCACAGGTGGTCTATCTGGGTCTGGCCGAAACCAAGACGGGCGGGAAAAACCTGCTGGCCGCTGTGGCCTTCGACAAGGACGGCAAGCTGTTCTTGCTCGGCACACCAATACCGATTGAACGGCCCATCCACCTGACGGTGGACCAGACG
The DNA here is from genome assembly GCA_903889785.1 of uncultured Caulobacterales bacterium. Classification (GTDB taxonomy): domain Bacteria; phylum Pseudomonadota; class Alphaproteobacteria; order Caulobacterales; family Caulobacteraceae; genus Caulobacter. The sequence goes on along the minus strand of CAISYT010000221.1, from coordinate 3,213 downwards.
GGCACCTATGTGATGCTGACGATCAATACCCCCGCCCACATTGCCGTCTATCCGATCCAGGCCGACCACACGGTGGGGCCGATTATCGATCAAAGCGGTAAACCGCCCTTTGGCATCTTTGGCCACCAGGTGCGGGTGCTGCCGTCTGGCAAGACCGCCATGCTGGTTACCCGCGGTGTGCGGTCGACCAAGTACGAAAATAAGGACCCTGGCGGCCTGCGGTTCTTCAGTTTTGGCCCGGGCGGTAAATTGACCTACCGCGAGAGCGTGGCACCCAATGGTGGATTTGGTTTCGGGCCGCGCAACTGCGACTTTTCAAAGGACGGACGCTTCGCCTACCAGACACTGGAGCTTCAGAACAAACTCCTGACGTTCGGCATTCACAACGACCGGTTCACGGACGAGCCGATCTTTACCGCGTCATCGACGCCAGACTTGACCAAGCCCTATGAAGAGGCCGGAATCGTTCTCGGCGACATCCACCTGCATCCCGACGGGCATTCGGTCTATGCGGCAAACCGCTCAAGCCTTTTCACCAAGCCAGAAGAAGCGATCGACACGATCTGCCATTTCAAGCTCAACCTCAAGACGGGCGAGCCGACCCTGGCAGGCCAATACAACACCGAGGGCCAGCACCCGCGCACCTTCTTTATCAACGGCACCGGCAAAATGCTGGTAGCCGCCAATGTGCGCGTCGGACCTGCGCTTGTTGGCGGCAAGCCCGTGGCCAAGGCACCGGTCTGCCTAACCACCTTCTTGATCGCGCCCGATGGTGCCCTGAAGCTCGCCAACCGCTATGAGATCGCCACCCCGAACGGCGAAAACCAGTACTGGTGCGCTTTCGTCTAGGGTTGTTTAGCCGCCCGCAAGCCGCAGGATCGTTTCCCACTCAGCCGCGCTGACCGGCGAAACCGACAGTCGACCTTGGCGCAACATGGCCATCTCGGCGAGCGCCAGCGTGGCCTTCATCTCCGCAAGCGTGACGGGTGACGTCAATGCGCGCACGGGTGAAAGCTCTACCGCAACGAAACGGTTGGCAGGATCGCTCGGGTCAGGGAAGGCCTCCCGAGCGACCTTGGCTATGCCGACAACGGCCATGCCGACGTTGGAATGGTAGAGCAGGACTTCGTCATCCCGTCTCATGGCCTTGAGGTGCAGGGCGGCGGCGTTGTTGCGCACACCGTCCCAGACGGTGCGGCCATCACGGACTAAGTCGTCGAAACTTTAGGTTTGGGGTTCGGATTTCACCAGCCAGCGCGCCGCGCTCATGGACAAATCTCCTCCAGCGCTTTTCCACGGGTCGGCGGACCAAACAGGCCGATGGAAAGCACCACCATGGCCATGGCGAAGGCGATCAGGGCAAACACCGCGCCCGTGCCGCCAGCATGCAGTAGGGCCCCAATCATCAAGCCGGTGCAGGCGGCAGATAACCGACTCCAGCTGTAGACGAACCCGACAGCCCGCGCTCGGATCGACGTGGAGAACACCTCCGACTGATAGTTATGGAACGAGAAAGACATCCAGTTACTGGCCAAGGTGATGGCCACACCGCAGATGATCAGGGGAACAGGCTGCCGCTGCGCCGCGAACAGTAAGCCAAACACGGCGACCGAGATCGCGGCCAGAACGATTGACCATTTGCGCTCTATGCGATCGGCAACGAAAAAGCCCAGCAAGGGCCCAATCGGGTTGGCGATGGCGATGATGAAGGACCAGTACAGGCTGGTGGTCACTGTCACGCCCTGAGCCACCAGCAAGGTCGGCACCCAGGCGGCGAAGCCGTAGAAGCCGATGGCCTGGAAAAAGTTAAAGACCGACAGCACCACGACGCGCTTACCATAGGGGGCCTTCCAGATCTCGGCGAAACTGCCGGACGTTAGCCGTTCATCGGAGAGGGGCATGATCGACGGCAGAACCCCCCCAGCTTCCGCGGCTACGGCGGACTCCATGGCGGTGGTGATGGCGTTAGCCTCTTCGATCCTGCCTTGCCGCGCTAGCCAGCGGGGGGATTCCGGGATCAGCCCGCGGATCGCTAATACGGCCAGGGCACCGGCCGAACCGATCAGCATGACCCAGCGCCAGCCCTCCAGCCCTAGCGGCCGATGCGGCGCCAGCACCCAGGCCAGAAACGCCACGACCGGTACCGCGCTGAACGAGATCACCTGGTTGACGGCAAACACCCGGCCACGCACCTGGCGCGGCACAATTTCGGACAGAAAGGTGGAGATGGTGACCATCTGCACACCCAGGCCAACGCCGGAAATGAAACGCCAGACATCCAGGGCGAATCCCGTTTTCTGGAAGGCGAGGATGCAGGTCGTGATCGAATACCAGGCCAAGGCACCCAGGAAGACGCGGCGACGGCCCAGCCGATCAGCCAGGGCCCCAAACAGGATCGCGCCGACGAAAAGTCCGGCAAAGGTGGCGAAGACGAAGGTAGCCGGTCCCTTGCCCAACAGATCGGTCAGCCCACCAAACGGACCAAGCGATTGAGGTGTGAACAGACCCGCCTTCACCATGCCGGGCGCGACATAGGCGGTGAAGAAGATGTCGTAGAATTCGAACCCGGCACCTAGCGAAATCAGCAAGACGAGGCGCCAGAGCCGCCGTGTCATCGGCAGGCGGTCTAGCCGGGCAGCAATAGTCTGTGCAGTCTGGGTCATGGCTTAGCCCTGACCTCATTGTCGAAATACATGCCGGCCTCCCTGATCCCCCGTTTTTTATCAAGGGGTATGCTTGGACCAGTACCGTAGTCGGCCTTTGGCAAATTCCATAGGTGCCGCGTGCAACTCCTCTGCCTGCACAGGTTCGGTTAAGGCGCTTTCGTCACCCCTACTCCCACTCAATCGTACCGGGCGGCTTGGAGGTTACGTCATAGACCACGCGATTGACGCCGCGAACCTCGTTGATGATGCGGGTCGCGGCGCGGCCGAGGACCTCCCAGGGGAACTCAAAGAAGTCGGCCGTCATGCCGTCAGTGCTGGTGACCGCGCGCAGGGCGCAGACGTTCTCATAGGTTCGGGCGTCGCCCATGACGCCGACCGTCTTGACCGGCAAGAGCACCGCGAAGGCCTGCCAGATCTTGTCGTAGAGACCGGCCTTGCGAATTTCGTCGAGATAGACCGCGTCGGCCTGCTGCAGCACCGTCACCGCCTCAGGGGTCACTACGCCAGGGATGCGAATGGCCAGGCCCGGTCCAGGAAACGGATGGCG
>CAISYT010000220.1 GCA_903889785.1 uncultured Caulobacterales bacterium | reverse complement strand
GACAACTCGCTGGACAGTCGCGCACCGGAAGAGATTGGCGTGGGCTATGTCCCCGCTGAAAATCTGGTGGGTAAGGCGCAGATGATCCTACTGTCTTGGGATGCCCATAAGGCTTCACTGTTCAAACCCTGGACCTGGGTGCTGGATGCGCGGCCTGGCCGGTTCTTCAATATTATCAAATGAATACTCGCGCCGCCGCCGTCCAGGAACTGGAGCGGAAACTTGGCTATGAATTTAAGGATCGCGCGCTGTTCGAGCGCGCCCTGACTCACGCCAGCGTGGGCGAGGGGGCCGTAAGCGTGGCTAACAACGAGGTGCTGGAATTCGTTGGAGACCGCGTGCTGGGTCTCCTGGCGGCTGAGGCGTTGAGTGCGCGCTACCCCAAGGCTACCGAAGGGGAACTAGCGCGACGCCTTAATCGCATGGTTAGCCGCAAGGCCTGTGCCCAGGTGGCCGAGGCCATCGATGCAGGACCGGCGCTGCGCATGTCTGGCTCTGCCACTAAGGTCGGCGCGCGCGAACGCGCATCTGTTCTGGGCGGAGCCTGCGAGGCCATTATCGCGGCAGTCTATCAGGAGGGCGGTCTGGAGGCCGCGCGCGCCTTGTTTGATCGGCACTGGGGTGCTTTGCTGGATGCAGACGAGCATACGCCTGACCGACGCGATCCCAAGACCGCGCTGCAGGAGTGGGCTCATGCCGCCGGACGGACCTTTCCCGCCTATCAAGTTATCTCCTGCACGGGCCCGGACCATGCGCCCATCTTCATCGTCGAGGCCTCCGTGGCCGGATTCGACCCCGCTAATGGACAGGGTACTTCGCGCCGTGAGGCCGAAAAAGCTGCAGCCCTGGCCATATTGACCAGAGAAGGCGTGGTATGAGCGACGCAACGAAAGCCGGTTTCGCCGCCGTAATCGGCGCCCCTAACGCCGGCAAGTCCACGCTCGTCAACCGACTGGTTGGCTCCAAAGTCTCCATTGTCACCCAGAAGGTGCAGACCACGCGCTTTCCTGTGCGCGGTGTGGCCATGGAAGGGCAATCGCAGATCATCCTGGTCGACACTCCCGGTGTGTTTTCGCCGCGCCGTCGCCTGGATCGGGCTATGGTCCGTGCTGCCTGGACAGGGGCGGAGGAGGCCGATGCCGTCGTACACTTGGTGGATGTGCGCGCCGAACTAGCTGTGCAGGATGGCCATGCCACGGGTGCCGACCGTCTTGGCGTAGAAGACAGCCGCACCGTGATCGAGGGCCTAAAGAAGGCCGGCCTCCATGCCATTCTGGCCGTCAATAAGATCGACGGCGTCAAGCGCGAGCGTCTGCTAGAGGTCACCAAGACCCTTTACGATAGCGGTGCCTATAATGAAGCTTTCCTGATCTCAGCCGCCAAGGGCGACGGGGTCGACCACCTAAAGACTCGGGTAGCCGCGCTGATGCCGGAGGGGCCCTGGCTATATCCGGAAGACCAGACGGCCGACGTGCCGGCGCGTCTGCTGGCGTCGGAAATCACTCGCGAAAAGCTCTATCTGCGGGTGCATGACGAACTGCCCTATGCGGCTCACGTTGAGACCACCGCCTTTACGATGCGCAAGGACGGCTCTGCCCGCATCGAGCAGACCATCTTCGTCGAGCGCGATAGCCAGAAGGGCATTGTGGTTGGGGCCGGTGGCCAGACCCTGAAATGGATTGGGCAGGCCTCGCGCGAGGAACTCAACGAAATCCTTGGCTACACGGTGCACCTGTTTCTGCATGTCCAGGTGCACGAGACTTGGGCCGAGGAGCGCGGGGCCTTCGAAGGTTTGGGACTGGATTTCGATGCCTAGGACGATTCGCTAGTGGAGTGGGAAGACGAGGCCTTCGTCCTTGGTGCCCGCTCCCATGGCGAGAACGGGGCTATCGTCGAATTTCTGACCCTGGAGCGCGGCCGGTTTGCTGCGCATGTGGCCGGCGCATCCTCCCGTCGGCTCAAGCCCAGTTTGCAGGCCGGCAGCAAGGTGGCCGTTCGCTTTCGAGCCCGTATGGCCGATCAGCTTGGCTCCGCCACGATTGAACCGATGGGGGAGGGGCTTAGCTCCCTATTTGACGATCCATTAGCTCTGGCCGGGCTGAGTGCGGCGGCGGCGGTGGCGGCGGGTGCCTTGCCCGAACGCGAACCCCACACCGGCGCGTTTCACGCCTTCGAGGCCCTGACCGACGCATTTTCAATGACGTCGGCCTGGCCAGCCGTCTATGTGCGTTTCGAAGCGGGACTTTTGCAGGAATTGGGCTTCGGCTTCGATCTTTCCAAATGCGCCGCGACCGGCAGCCTGGACGAGCTGATCTACGTTAGTCCGCGGACCGGCCGGGCGGTGAGCCGTGAGGCGGGCGAGCCCTATAAGGATAAGCTACTCGCCCTGCCGCCCTTCCTGCTCTCGTCGCAACAAAGGCTGGAAGCGGGCGATGTGGCTGCCGGACTGACCCTAACCGGGCACTTTCTTGAAGCCTTCGTGTTTGCGGCCCTGCATCGCCCCATGCCGCCCGCACGCATGTGGCTCGTCGATAGATTGCTGGCCGAGGCGCGAGGCTAGCGCGCTTTTGTGACATCGCACCCTAGCGCAGCCTGCGCCCGACTCTGCTAGACCCCTCGCATGAACAAGCCTTTCGAACCCGACGATGGGGATGGTGAAGACGGCAGTGGCGGTCGGATTCTCGACGAACCGCTGATGGAGGCGCTGTCTAAGCGCTATCTGGCCTACGCACTGTCGACCATTTCCAGCCGCGCCCTGCCGGACGTGCGCGATGGGCTGAAGCCTGTGCAGCGTCGGGTGCTGTTCGTGATGAACCGCATGCGCCTGGGCAGTGAGGGCGCGGCGCGCAAATGTGCTGCGGTCGTGGGCGACGTCATGGGTGGGTTCCACCCACACGGCGACCAATCAATCTATGATGCCTTGGTGCGGTTGGCGCAGGATTTCGCCCAGCGATATCAGCTGGTCAACGGTCAGGGCAATTTTGGCAATATCGACGGCGATAACGCCGCGGCCATGCGCTACACTGAGTGCAAGCTGACCGCTGTCGCCGAGCTGTTGCTTGAGGGGCTGGACGAGGATGCGGTCGATCATCGCCTGACTTATGACGAGACCAAGGAAGAGGCGGTGGTCCTGCCTGCTGGCTTCCCTAACGTTCTGGCTAATGGCTCGTCCGGTATTGCCGTCGGCATGGCGACCTCGATCCCGCCGCATAATGCGGCTGAGCTGATCGACGCCTGCCTGCTGCTGTTGAAAAGCCCCAACGCCACCACGCCTGAATTGATGGCCCTGGTTCCAGGTCCTGATTTCCCCACAGGTGGCGAGATCGTTGAGAGCCCGGCATCGCTGCTGGAGATTTACGAAACCGGCCGCGGCGGTGTGCGCACGCGGGCGTGCTGGACCAAGGAAGATACCGGTCGGGGGACCTACCAGATCGTTATTACTGAGATCCCGTACCAGGTGCGAAAGGCCGAGCTGGTCGAGCGCCTAGCCGACCTGATCGAGACCAAGAAAGCCCCCCTGCTAGGCGACGTGCGCGATGAGAGCGCCGAGGACCTTAGGCTGGTTATTGAGCCCAAGAG
>CAISYT010000219.1 GCA_903889785.1 uncultured Caulobacterales bacterium | reverse complement strand
CGGGCGCGGCAGCGTCAGCGGCGGCGGGAGCAGCCGCGTCAGCAGCGGCGGGGGCAGCCGCGTCAGCAGCCGGTTCTGCGGGCTTGGAGCAGGCCGCGGCGGAAATCAGTCCCAGGGCCGCAACGGCGACCAGAGTCTTGCGAAGTAGGGTCATGTTGTCCTCTCCTAATGTCATTTTTCACGCACTTTTGCGCGTGTGAACGGAACCTCGCGCCGTTTTGAACGCGACGCAAGAAAATAGTCACAGATTCGTGAGGTTGCCGTGAACGGGCGAACCTTAGCCCTCAGCAGGCATCGCACCCAAGGCTTCTTCCAGTTCGGTGAAGCTAGGCTGGGACGGGCTGGGCACGTCGCCGCGGCCGATTTCGACACTGATCTGGGCAGCATTGCCATGTAGGTGCGCCACCAGCACGGACGAGATGATTCGGTAGAAGGCACTGTCCTTGTCGCAGACTTCCTTCATGCGCGTCGCGAAAGGGGGCGACGATGCCCAGAGCAGGAAGGGCGTCGGCCAGGTTCTGCATGGCATGGGCCGGCACCAGGTGTTCGTGATGGCGCTTCTCCATCTGCTTTTCCATGGCGTTCTCGACCTGGTGCGGGTCTTCGAGGTTCATGGTCATCATTCGCAGGGTGTCGCAGATGAAGTCGACAGCGAAGTGATCCTTGGTGATCTTGGGAAAGCGCGAAAAGATCGTGCTTTGGCCGGACTTTTTGATGTGGCTTTCCAGGGCGATCACGCCCTTAGATTTCATGGTCTTGGTCAAAAGGAACAGCAGGTCACATTAATCCGCTGATTTCCACTTGGGGCCCTTGAAGACGCTGCCCACCCCAGCGCTAGTGCCCTTGATTGTCGACATCGAGTTGGCAATCAGTAACGAGGCCACGCCCGCGCCTAGGATGGCCATCAATTCGTGCGGGGCCGTATGGAGGATGACGCCCATCTTGCCGCCAGACATGATGAAGCTGCCGAACACGAGGCCGAACAGCAGCACGATACCGATGATCTGAAACATGATGTTAGGCCGGCCTCGCTTGGATGAGGCCCCTAGTATCGCTTTTAATGCTAAATGGTAGGTGAGCGATGAGCGCCTTGATGCCACTAGGTTGGCGAAATCTCACCCATCAGCGCCCGCACCACGTCGATCGATAGATAGCCGTCAGCAGGCTTGCCACGGGCCTTTTGCCAGGCGCGCAGGGCAACGCGGGTCTGGACACCGACGATGCCGTCTGAATCTCCCGGATCGAAACCCAGTTTGCGCAAGGCTTCCTGAGCGCCGGTACGGTCGGCCAGAGACAGGGGCGACTCTGCCGGCCAGGCGGCCATCACCGCGCTGTGCGCGGCGAAACGATCGGCCAATAGGCCCACGGCAAGCGCATAGGCCGTGGCATTGTTATAGGTGCGGATCGCAAAATGGTTGGGGAGCACCAGGAACGCCGGCCCGCCTAAGCCGCAGGGCACAATCAGCGCCGACGATGCGGCCGCATCGGCCTGGCTCCAGCCGCGGCCGTCAGCAAGTTTTACGCCCATTGCCTCCCACCACGCCGGCGGATTGCGCGGGCCTTCTGCAAGGCTGTAGTCGAAGTCTGGCGGCAGGATCACTTCGCGCTGCCAGCCGACGCCACCCTGCCACCCACCGCGACGAAGCAGACTGGCGCAGGAGGCCAGGGCATCGGCATGGCTTGACCAGATATCTCGGCGACCATCGCCATCCTGGTCAACGGCCGCGGTCAGGAAGCTGGTCGGGATAAACTGGGTCTGGCCCATGGCGCCGGCCCAAGAGCCGCGCAAGGTCGATCGCGTGGCCTCGCCCGTGACGATCATCTGTAGGGCGGCCTTGATCTGGCTTTCGCCGAACGCCCGGCGGCGGCCAGAGGCGGCGATGGTAGCCAAGCAACGCAGCACATCCATGTCCCCCTGGATGCGGCCAAAACCCGATTCCACACACCAGATGGCCAGCATTATTTCGCGCGGCACGCCAAATCGTTGCTCAACATCGGGCATAAAGGCCAGAGACGACATAAAGCCTTGGCCCTCGCGCACCCGGCCTTCAGTGACCACGCCCTTGACGTAGTCGCTCATGGGCTTGGAGAATTCCGGCTGGCGGCTCTCGGCGGCGACCACGCGCGGGTCGGCGGTTAGGCCGGTCAGTTCTTGGTCGATCAGATCGGCCGGGTAGCCATCCAAGATCAGCCGGGCGCGAAAGCCCGACAGCCAGTCGTCGAAACCGGGCACGATTGCGCTTGGACCATCGCTATTCAGCGCCCTGGAAGAGACCGACGCAGATTTCTGCAGAGCGGCCGGCTGCAGGGCTTGCATCGGGTCGGCGGCACCAGCCAGGGCCATTACCAGGAAAGAACGGCGATCCATCCGCCTAAGCTAGGGCCGCCAAGCCTGTAGAACAACCAATGACAGCCGCACACGACTGTGATGATGCGCCAATCTCGATTGACTCCGCCCGCTCTGCTGCCTATAGACCCGCCTCTTCCAAGCGCCCTGGGCGCAAGCTCCAGGTTTATGGACGTAGGATCATGAAGGTTCGTAGCTCACTCAAGTCGCTGAAAAGTCGCCATCGCGATTGCAAGCTGGTGCGCCGCAAAGGCCGCATCTTCGTGATCAACAAGACCAACCCGCGCTTCAAAGCCAAACAGGGCTAAAGGCCCTTCGATTCGGGTTCCAAAAAAGCGCGCTCCGGCGCGCTTTTTCTTTATCCACAGCTTGAATCACTTCGGTGCCGCGCCGCCGGTTTTCGCGCTGCCCTGATCGTGCCAAACCGCATCCATGGCCGATGACGCACCAACACTCGAAATTCTCAACAGCTCCGCCCAGAGCCAGCTGAAAACCATCATTGAACGCATCGAGCGGCTTGAGCTCGACAAGACGTCGGTGATGGAGGACCTCAAGGGCGTCTACGCCGAGGCCAAGGGCAATGGTTTCGACACCAAGGTGCTGCGCAAGGTGGTTCGCCTGCGCAAGCAAGACACCGCCAAGCGGCAGGAGGAAGAGGCGCTTCTCGATCTCTACCTCTCCGCCATCGGCGGTCTTTGAAGCCAAAGAAACCGCTCGACCGGTTCGCGGCCGCCAGGGCCGCCGCCAAGCGCGCCGCGCTCAATGCCGTCAAACGGACCCGCCGAAAGGCCGACAAAGCCGGGGTGACCCTCTCTGAGTGGGAGGGCGAATTCCTCGGCTCGGTCGAGGACCGCGTGAAAACCTTTGGCCGTGCCTTCGCTGATCCCGACAAGGGGGCTCCGGGCTCGGTGTTCAGCGCCCTGCAGGCGCGCAAGCTCAAGGAGATTGCCGCCAAGGCCGCCGGCGACACGCGCAAGCCCTGGGAGCGAAAAGCAGAGCCCAGGCCTGGCGAAAAGCCCCGCAAGGGCTTTGGTCGCAAGCCGCCTCCGTAACCCTGATCTGGCTGACAGCACAGGGCGTCAGCTTGGCCGCCGGAAAGCAGGTTGGCGTGCCTTGCCCCGTAAGTCCCAGATCTGCGCAGGGCGCGTCGCTGGGGGTCGAGGATTAGCTCGCCTGCTCCAGCAGCATGCCTTCCAGCCCCTGTTCGCGCACCTTGCGGTATAGGGTCGAGCGGCCGATCCCCAGCCGCCGGGCAACTTCGCTCATGTGGCCAGCATAGACCTCAATAGCCAACTGAATCAGGTCACGCTCGATCTCGTCCAGGGTTCGCAGATGCCCGCGGCCATCGAGGATATGCACGGGGGCCTCGGCCAGTACCTCATCCATAATCTGGGCCGCCGTCGGCAGGGCTGTGAGCAAGGCGGGATCGAATGCGCCGGTCTCGGGCGGCATGGCCACGCCGGATATCTCCGGAAAATCGTGCGGTTGCAGGAATGGGGCATCAGCCAGGACAATAGCGCGATAGATGGCGTTTTCGAGCTGGCGAACATTTCCAGGCCAGTCGTGGGCAGCCAGAATCTGCAGGGTCTCGGGGGCTGCGCCGACAACGCGCTTGCCCTCTTCGACATTGAAACGACGAACAAAGGCCTCGACCAGGGCGGGAATATCCTCTCGCCGCTCACGCAGGGGCGGGGCCTCGATAGGAAAGACATTGAGGCGATAGAACAGGTCCTCACGGAAACTGCCGTCCGCGGCCGCCTTGCCAAGATCTCGGTTGGTGGCGCTGACAATGCGCACGTCGACCTTAACGGAGCGCTTTGCGCCGATGGCGTCGACTTCGCCCTCCTGCAGCACGCGCAACAACTTAACTTGCACATCCAGCGGTAGCTCGCCCACCTCGTCGTGGAACTGGGTGCCGCAGTTGGCCTCCATAAACTTACCCGGGTGCTTTTCCGACGCGCCGGTGAAGCTACCCTTTTCGTGGCCGAACAGAATCGACTCGACCAGGTTTGCTGGAATGGCCCCGCAGTTGACGGCGATGAACGGCTTGCCGGAGCGGTCCGACGCGCCATGAACGGCGCGCGCGATCAGTTCCTTGCCAACGCCGCTTTCGCCGGTGACGAGCACCGGGATGGCGCTTTTCGCCGCCCGTTCGCCCAGGCGCTTGACCATCGACATGGCCGGGCCCAAGCCGATCAGGTCCGCGAAGGTGGTCTTGTGACTGACATGTTTATTGAGGCGATCGACCTCGCCCTTGAGGTCACCCATCGATAGGGCGTTGCGCAGCGAAACGACGATTCGCTCGGGCGATGCCGGCTTGACGAAGAAGTCGTTGGCGCCGGCCTGCATGGCCTTGACGACCGTGTCAACGCCGGCGGCGGCGGTCAGCACAATCACAGGCTGGCTAAAGCCACGGGCGCGCATTTCCTTCAGTGCATCCTGGCCCGACAGACCCGGCATGTTGAGATCAAGCAGGATCACATCGGCAACACCACCGGTGGTCAGATGATTGAGGGCCGCGTCGCCGCTCTCGGCCTGCGCGAAGGCTAATCCTTCCCGTTCCACAACCGCCTGGATCAACCGGCGTTGGGTCGGATCGTCGTCTACAACCAGGACCGTTTTGGTCATTTTAGGTCTGCCCGTAATGCCGCCAGCCCCGGTTCTGGAGATTGGCCTTTTAAGTAGTTGGACCAACTTGATACAGGCAGTCGGTAAAGGGCGAGCTAAGAGGATATGAGCCGGGAGTTAATGCCGGAAGGGCGGACTCAGGCCTTCAAACCGGCCCCATGTTGGGGCTTGCGCGTTGAACGCTAGGCCCTCTGGTCCTATGGCATGGCCATGAGCGCTCAAGCCCCGATCATCGACGACCTGCCGCGCTGGAACCTCGGCGACCTTTATACGGGCCGGGAAGATCCGGCGATCGAACGCGACCTGGCAGAGGCCGAACACGCCAACGACGCCCTAGCGGCGATGCAAGGCCAGTTCCTGGCCGCCCAGTCAGACCCGGCCGACTTGGGCGCACGCCTAGATAAGGGGATCCGCCTTTACGAGCAGGCCACTAACAAACTTTGGGCCGTCGGGGCCTATGCCTCGCTGTCATCCTCAGTGGCGCAGAATGACCCCGCCTGGGCCAAGTTCGAGAGCGACCTAAGGGGCCGTTCGGCCCAGATTGGCGCCAAGACTCTGTTCTTTACGCTGGAGCTCAATGCCCTGCCGGGCTCCGCGATCGCTGCCGCCCTTGCCGCCCACGTTGGCGCGGCGCGCTGGGCACCCTGGCTGCGTCGGGTGCGGCTGAGCAAGCCGCACGAACTGAGCCACGAAGCAGAGACCATGATCGTCGAGCGCAGCCCGGCAGTGGCGGGATGGTCGCGACTTTATGACGAGACCCTGAGCCGGCTGCGTGTGAAATCCGGCAAGGACGCCCTGTCTCTGTCCGAGGCACTGAACCGTCTCTCAGACCCCTCGCCCGCCGTGCGCAAGGCCACGGCCCAGAGTCTGGGCAAAGCGCTAGAAGAAACCGCACCGGTTATGGCGCTGGCCTATAACACCCTGGCCTTCGAGAAACAGGTCGAGGACCGCTGGCGCCACTACAGCGACCCGGCGCATAGCCGCCACATCGCCAACGAAGTCGACAAGGACGCCGTCGATGCCCTTGAGGCCGCCGTTGTCGAGGCATATCCGGCAATCAGCCATCGCTACTATCGGCTGAAGGCCAAGCTGATGGGCGTGAAAGCCCTGAACTATTGGGACCGTAACGCGCCCCTAAGCGCCACCGCCCCGCGTCGCTATAGCTGGGACGAGGCCAAGGAGATGGTGCTGGAGTCCTTCGCCGCCCTGGCACCCAAGTTCGCCGAAACCGCCATGGACTTCTTCGCCCACCCCTGGATCGACGCCGCACCGCGCGCGGGAAAATCGTCCGGTGCCTACAGCCACCCGGTCACCGCCGACCGGCACCCCTATGTCTTTATGAATTACATGGGCGAGAGACGCGACGTGCTGACCCTGGCGCATGAACTCGGCCATGCGGTGCACCAGACCCTCGCCGCGCCGCTAGGCACTTTGCTTGCCGATACACCCCTAACCCTGGCCGAGACGGCCTCGATCTTCGGCGAGGGGCTGGTGTTCGAAAGGCTTCTGGACCAGGCGGTACCTGCCGATCGCCGCGCCCTGCTGGCCGG
>CAISYT010000218.1 GCA_903889785.1 uncultured Caulobacterales bacterium | reverse complement strand
TCGTTCAGCGCATGCAGAGCCCTGTGGCGGTGATTCCCGCCCTGGCCGATCACTTGATCGCTGCTGGTGGTAAGCGGCTGCGCCCGCTGCTCACGGTGGCGGCCGATCGCCTGGCGGGCGGCCATGGCGACAACTGCCTCAAGTTGGCTGCGGCGGTAGAGTTTATCCATACCGCGACCCTGCTGCACGACGATGTGGTGGATGGCAGCCAACTGCGCCGCGGCAAGGTGGCGGCCCACCTGATCTGGGGCGGGGCGCAGAGCGTGCTGGTGGGCGATTTCCTGTTCGCTCGCGCGTTTGAGCTGATGGTCGAAACCCATTCGATCCAGGCCCTCGACATTCTCGCACGCGCCTCGCGTTTGATCGCAGAGGGCGAGGTGCTGCAACTGACCCGTGCCCACGACCTGAACTTGGGCCAAGACGTCTATCTCGAGATCATTGCGGCCAAGACCGCCGAACTGTTCGCTGCCGCCGCTGAGGCGGGCGCTGTTTCCGCTGGCGCGAGCGATGAGGCACGCAACGCCCTGCGCAATTTTGGCCTCAACCTTGGCTTGGCATTCCAGCTGGCCGACGACGCCTTGGACTACGGTGGCGAAACCGCGGCCCTGGGCAAGAATGCTGGCGACGACTTCCGCGAGGGCAAGTCGACCCTGCCGTTGTTGCTGGCTATCGCTCGCACTGGTGCGGCAGAGGCGGCGTTCTGGCAGCGTACGGTTGGCAACCTCGATCAGACAGATGCGGATTTCCTGCGCGCCCGTGACCTGATCGTCAGCACCGGCGCGATCGATGCGACCTTGGATCTTGCCGCCGTCTATGCCGCGACGGCCAAACAGGCGCTGTCGATCTTCCCGGCCAACAACTGGCGCAAGGCGCTGGAATCCCTGGCCGATTTCTCGGTGACGCGACGAACTTAGGTAAGCGCCGGCGTCGCTAAGCGTGTGGCGTAGTCACGGATGTCGGCGGGCCATGTTTCTGTCTGATCCAGGAATTTAGCGGCGTCGCCCGCGAACAGGGCGCGGCAAGCCTCTTCGAATCCGGGGCGGTCGCCCGCCATGGCCCCCATGAAGCGGTATGCCGCCGCCTGGGCTGTGCGGGCGTCGGCCTTGTCGTCGGCTTTGCGCGCGGTCTCGACCAGAAGGCGCAGGGCGACCGAGGCCCCGCCGGGCTGTTCTGCCAGCCAGGCCCAGTGGCGCGGCAATAGGGTCACTTCTCGCGGCACGACGCCAAGCTTGGGCCGCCCGGGTGTCTTGGGCGGGGTAAAGCGGCGCGCCACCACGCTCACCGAACCGCGTAGGTCCAGGTCGATCACCTTGGCGGTGATGTCGTCGAATACCAGACATCCTTCGCTATGCTCGGATTGAGATTTGATGGCCGTGACGGCGTCACGAAGTGAGCCGGAGGCGATACAGCGGTCGCCTAGGAAGACGGTGACGGGTGTATCGAGGTCGAGGATCATGGCGGCACCTGCGATGGGCAGGCACCTATTTACCCGGATAAAAAACGGGCGTCGAGTTTTATCCGGGTAATTTATCCGTTCATTTGGCGCGGGCGTCTGCAAGCACCATGGCCGCGCCCTTTTCCGCCATCATGATCGTTGGGGCATTGGTGTTGCCCGACACCACGCGCGGCATGGCCGAGGTGTCGATCACGCGCAGGCCAGTGACGCCACGAACGCGCATCCGTTCGTCCAAGACGGCCATCGGATCGTGGTCCGGCCCCATGGCAGCACTGCCGGCGGGATGAAAGATGGTCGAGGCCATCTGGGCTGCAGCTTCACGCATTTCGGCTTCGGTGGTCAGCTGCGGGCCGGGCCTGAATTCTTGCGGCCTATAGAGGGCCAATGGCTGTTGGGCGACGATGTGACGTGCCAGACGCAGCGAGTCTGAGGCGACCTGCCGATCTTCCTCGGTGGCCAGATAGTTGGGCGAGATCACCGGATCGGCATGCGGGTCAGGGCTTGCGGCATGGATAAAGCCGCGACTGGTTGGGCGCAGGTTACAGACACTGGCGGTAAAGGCGGGGAACGGGTCCAGCTCCGCGCCCCAGGCCGCCAGCGAAAGGGGCTGGAAGTGAAACTGGAGATTTGGCGTCGCGTAACGCGGGGAAGACTTGGCAAAGGCCCCTAGCTGCGAGGGGGCCATGGTCAGGGGACCGGTGCGGAATAGGGCGTAGTCTATGCCCATGCGCGCGCGTCGGAACAGGTTGCGGTAATCGGTATTGAGCGTGGGGACGCCCTGAACCCGGAATGCGGGGCGAAGTTGCGGATGGTCCTGCAGGTTCTCGCCCACACCGGGCGAATGATGCACGGCAGCGACGCCCAAGTCCTCCAGGCGCGCCCCATCGCCAATGCCGGACAGTTCGAGGATCTTGGGCGAGGCTACCGCGCCCGCAGATAGGATCACCTCCCCATCGGCCTTGGCGTCGAACACCT
>CAISYT010000217.1 GCA_903889785.1 uncultured Caulobacterales bacterium | reverse complement strand
CGGGCGCAGGGTCTAAGAATCAATCAGATGCGGGCCGATGTCCGACAGTTGCTTGCAGCCGGTGAGCTTCATGGTCACTTCCAACTCGTTACGCAGGCTGGCCAGCACCTGTGCCACGCCGGCTTCGCCACCGCCGCCCAGAGCCCAGGCCCAGGCTCGCCCGATCAGGCACGCATCTGCCCCTTGGGCCAGGGCGCGCAAGATATCGGCACCATTGCGGATGCCGCCGTCCATCAGCACCGGCACAGCCCCCTTCACTGCCTCGACCACCCGCGGCAAGGCTGAGATCGACGAGCGCACCCCGTCCAGTTGGCGGCCGCCATGGTTGGAGACGATCATACCGTCGACCCCCGCGGCAATCGCCGCCTTGGCGTCATCGGCTTCCTGAATGCCCTTGAGAATCAGGGTTCCGGGCCAGCGTGCCCTGATCCATTTAAGATCGTTCCAGGTTACGGTGGGGTCGAAGTTCTTGCGCACCCAGGTCCAAAAGTCGTTCAGACTGCGTGCGCCCGGATTGGCCTGGACCAGATTGCCCAGCACATGCGGCCCGCCATTCAGATGCGCATCCCAGAACCATGCCGGATGCGACAGGGCGTCAATCGCGCGAGCTACAGGCGCATGCAGTGATGGGCTGCCGCCAAAACCATTGCGGGCGTCGCGCCATCGACGGCCGGCTGTGGCCATGTCGACGGTCAACATCAGCACGGGGCAGCCCAGGTCGCGCGCCTGGCCGATCAGAGACTCCAGATAGCCACGGTCGCGAAACACATAGAGCTGGAACCAGGGCGGAACGCCCGCCGCCTTGGTCACTTCCGCTAGGCCGCACATGCCCACGGTCGAGAGCGTATAGGGAATGCCCGCCGCCCTTGCCGCGCGTGCCGCCTGGGTTTCGCCACGGCGCGCGGTGTAGCCGGCCATGCCAATCGGGGCCATGGCCACGGGCATGCTCCAATCCCGGCCCAGCAGGCTCAGGCGTGTGTCTGGCGTGCCGACATCGCGCATCACCCGCTGGCGTAGCTTCAGATCGCGCAGGTCGCCCACATTGCGGTCAAGCGTGGTCTCGGTCATGGCCCCGCCGTCGATATAGTCGAACAACAGGCGCGGCAGGCGTCGGCGGGCAGCCTCGCGGTGGTCCGGCACGCTGTCGGGGATCATGCAAGTCTCCAGTAAAACGCCCGCAGCAAGGATCGCGCCTCGGGATAGAAAATATTGTCCGCAGTCAGAGGCGGCCACCAAACCTGACGCTTTTCGATCAAGCGCGTCGCCGGCGTGGTTGTGCCTTGGCGCGCGGGTCTTCTTCGAATAGGGCGGCAAGTTGTTCCACCAGCACCCCGCCGAGTTGTTCCACGTCCACAATGGTCACGGCCTTGCGGTAATAGCGGGTGACGTCGTGGCCGATGCCGATC
Organism: uncultured Caulobacterales bacterium; assembly: GCA_903889785.1. GTDB lineage: Bacteria > Pseudomonadota > Alphaproteobacteria > Caulobacterales > Caulobacteraceae > Caulobacter. The sequence goes on along the minus strand of CAISYT010000217.1, from coordinate 13,698 downwards.
GCCAGTAATTCGACGCTGCTGCGGGTCTCGATCTCCGAGATCACCGCGCGCAGGTGTCGCTCCAAATAGTGGCCTGAATTGACGCTCAGCGTGCTGTCGTCCACGGGCGCACCGTCGGAGATCACCATCAGGATACGGCGCTCTTCTGGCCGCACGGCCAGGCGGTAATGCGCCCATTGCAGAGCCTCACCGTCGATGTTTTCCTTCAGCAGGCCCTCGCGCATCATCAGGCCCAGGTTCTTGCGGGCGCGGCGCCAGGGCGCGTCGGCGCTCTTGTAGATGATGTGGCGCAGGTCGTTGAGCCGTCCAGGTGCAGCGGGATTGCCGGCGCTGAGCCAGTCTTCGCGTGACTTACCACCTTTCCAGGCCTGGGTGGTGAAGCCCAGGATTTCCACCTTCACCCCGCAACGCTCCAGGGTGCGGGCTAGGATGTCTGCGCAGACGGCGGCCACCATGATCGGCCGCCCACGCATCGAGCCGGAATTGTCGATCAGCAAGGTCACAACCGTGTCACGGAAGTTGGTCTCCTCCTCCTGCTTGAAGGAGAGCGGTGCTGTGGGGTCGATGATCACGCGGGTCAGGCGAGCCGCGTCAAGCATCCCTTCCTCAAGGTCGAAGGTCCAGGCGCGGGACTGTTGCGCCATCAGCCTGCGTTGCAATCGGTTGGCCAGGCGCGCGACGATGCTCGATAACGTCTCCAACTGCTGGTCGAGATAGGCGCGCAGGCGCGACAGTTCCTCGGGCTCGCAGAGGTCGTCGGCATCGACGATCTGGTCATGTGCCGTGGTGAAGGCCTTGTAAGGCGGCTCGACCGCGCCGTTATCGTTGATCTGCGGCCGTGCGGGCTTGGGGCCGTCGCCGGTGTCGGCGTCCTGCTCCTCTTTGCTGCTTTCGTCATGGCTATCCGTCTCGACGGTCTCGTTGTCTTGGCCGTCGCTTTCCTGGGCGGAGCTTGGGTCGGCCTCAGGCTGGCTTGAGTCTTGATTCTGTTCGTTGTCCTGGTCGTCCTGATCCTCAGTCGACTCTTCCTGGGTTTCTTCCTCGGCCATGGTGTTGTCGAGATCGAGTTCGCGCAGGATGTTGCGGGCCAGGCGCGCGTAGGCGCGTTGGTTGTCTACCAAGCCTGCTAGGCGGTCTAGGTCGGCACCGGCCTTGGCTTCGATTTCCGGGCGCCGGCGGTCAACCACATTGCGCACCGTTTCCGGCGGGGCGTCGCCGGTCAGGCGCTCGCGCACCATCAGGCCCAGGATCTCCGCCGGCATGGGTACGGACGGATCATAGGTCACATGCGCCAGGCCACGCCGATCCAGGGCCGCCTCCAGGGCGTAAGACAGGTTACTGCGCACCCCCTGCATGGCGTTGGAGCCAATGGCTTCTATCCGGGCCTGTTCCACAGCCTCGAAGGCCGCGGCGGCGTCGCTGCCGTCGGGTCGATCCTTGGCAAGTTGAGCGGCGTCCTGGTGGGCGAGTTTGAGCGCCATGCGGTCCGCCAGACCGCGAAGCTGGGCGGCGTCCTTTGCGGAAATGTCGCGCGGGGGGTGGGGCAGAACGGCGCGGCCCTCGGTGAACCGGGGTCCATCGTTGGAAAACACCACCTCGAGGTTGGGAGCCTCGGCCAAGGACCGGGTCGCATGCACAAGGGCACGCTTGAAGGCATCGTTGATCGGTTCGGGCTTTGCGACCATGGGCCATCCATAGCGCGGCCTGGACGGCGCGTTAAGCGGATTGGAACAGCCAAGCGCAATAGCGCGTTGATCTTTCGAAGCGATCTTGAGTGTGCGGGGGAAAAATCGGCTGAAAGCCTTTCAAGCCTCTGGGGATCAGACCACCGGTGCGCTAGGACCGGCGACGATGACCGCTCAGTCCGCCTCCACTGTACCCCCGCCCACGGCCAGCACCTCAAGCCGTGGCGGGGCGTTGGATCTGCTGCGGTTCAGTGCCGCCATGTTGATCATGCTCTACCATTTTGGCAATGAGAGCCCGATCAAGCTCTACCATCTGAACCCGGTGTTCTCCCGCGGCTATATCGCCACCGATTTCTTCCTGATGCTGTCAGGCTATGTGCTTGGTCGCGCCTACGGACCGGCGATCCAAAATGCCACGATGGGCTGGGGGCGTTTCTGGGTGCGGCGCGCCTCGCGGGTGTGGCCGGCGCATCTGATCGTTATGTCGGCGTTCGGTCTCTACGTCTTTGTTCAGATGACCTGGTTCGGCGTGTCGGCCAATCCGGCGCGGTTCGCCTGGAGCGCGTTTGTTCAGCAAGCCCTGCTGATCCACGCCTGGTCACCGATCAATCCGCCCGCCGATGGCTGGAACCTGCCCAGCTGGTCGCTGTCCGCCCTGCTGGTCTGTTATGCGGCCTTTCCCTGGGCCTGGAAGGCCCTGGTACGAGTGCGACCTGCGGCGGTGCTTGTCATGATCGGACTGGCCGCCATCGTTGCGGGCGAAAGCACGGCCCGCGCGCTCTATGATCGGCCGCTCTACGATCTCCCCTTTCAGCTTGGGGTGGTGCGGGCCGTACCGCTGTTCCTGCTTGGGATGTGTTTGGCCCAGGCTGTGGCGCTGGATTGGCCGTCGAAACGGGCCGCTCGTATATTGATGTGGGGCGGTCTGGTCGTGTTCTTTGGCTTGGTCGGGTCCGGACGGTTCGACTTCCTCACCATGGCCGCGATCGCTGCGGTGATCCTGGGCGCGGGGCGGCTGCCGGTAAAAAAGCCCGTTGCCCTATTCGAGACGGCGGCCCGCCTGTCGTTTGCCCTCTTCATCACCCATACGCTGGTCGGGGTATTATATTGGGACCCAATTCACCTGCTGATCTACAAGGTGCCCATCGGCATCGGCTTTCAGTGGGCGATGTGGATGGCCGGGTTCCCCTTGGCGATCCTATGCGCCTTCGCCTTTGATAAATGGATCGATCAGCCGATCCAGGATTTCATTAAGCCGTATCTGAAAGCGAAAAAATAGCGACGTCGGTGGCATAGAAATACCCGGCGAACCCATTGAACCAGGACCGTGACAATATGACCCTTCCCGTTCCAGCCGGATCGCCCAAGGCCCTTCGCGCTGCCGCTCTTTCCATAGGGATCACCCTAGTCGCCGGTGCCGTCGGCGGGTTTGCGACGGCCACTAGCGTGACCACCTGGTATGCTGGCCTCAATAAGCCATCTTTCAACCCGCCCAATGCGCTGTTTGGGCCCGTCTGGACGACCCTTTATGTGCTCATGGCCCTGGCGGCATGGCGGATCTGGCGCAGCGGCACCGCCGCTGCCCGTCGGCAGGCCCTGACCCTCTACGCAATCCAGCTCGCGCTGAATCTGACCTGGTCTTTGATTTTTTTTGGCCTGCGCCAGCCCGGCCTAGCGCTGATTGAGGTCGTTGCCTTGCTGACGTCTGTACTGGTGTGCGCGGTGGCCTTCTGGCGGATCGACCGGATTTCGGGGGTCATGTTGATCCCCTATGCCGCCTGGGTTTCGTTTGCGAGTGTGCTGAATTTCGCGATCTGGCGCCTGAACTAGGAACCGCCTCAGCTCGCAGGTCCTAGACGTCCAACCCCACGTCCAGCGCCGGTGCGGAATGGGTCAAGGCACCAACGCTGATCACCGACACGCCGGTTTCGGCAATGGCGCGCACCGTCGTTAGGTTTACCCCACCAGAGGCTTCCAGCACGGCGCGACCGGCGGTTTTTGCGACGGCGGCGCGCAGGTCGGCCAGGACGAAATTGTCCAGCATCACCACGTCCGGTCCAGCCGCCAGCGCCTGTTCCAGTTGATCAAGCCGGTCGATCTCGACCTCGATCTTGACCAGATGCCCGGCGGCGGCGCGGGCGCGGCGAACCGCTTCGCCGACACCACCGCAGGCGGCGACGTGGTTGTCCTTAATCAGGATGGCGTCATCCAGTCCGAAACGGTGATTGGTGCCACCGCCACAGCGCACGGCGTATTTCTCCAGCGCCCGCAGCATCGGCGTGGTCTTACGGGTATCGGTGATGGTCGCGGTCGTCCCCTCAACCGCGCGGACGTAGGATCGCGTCAGGGTGGCAATGCCGCTGAGACGCCCCAGCATATTCAGGGCGGTTCGTTCGGCGGCAAGCAGGGCCCGGGCATTGGCCTCAACGCGCAGCAGGCCAGAGCCAGCGGCAATGTTTTGCCCGTCAGCGGCCAGGGCCACGATCCTGGCCTGAGGGTCTAGCGCCAGAAGAGTCAGCCGCACCCAGTTCAGGCCGACAATACAGCCGTCTTGCCGCGCGGCGAAGACGCCGTTCAGTCGGGCATCCTTATCGACACAGGCGGTGGAGGTCAGGTCTCCGGCACGGCCCAGATCTTCGGCCAGGGCGGCGTCGATCAGGGGGCGCAACATTAGGTCTTGCAGGGGCATCATCATTCGGCAGCCTGGCGGATAGGGGATTGCAGTGTGGTCAAGGTGCGGACGGCCTCGGCAGCCTTGTCCGGATAGTCGGCACGGAAATGCCCGCCGCGGCTCTCTCGGCGGTCCAGGGCGGCCTGGGCAATCAACCGGGCCACGGCCAGGGGCGCTGCACGGCCATGGCGATTTTCCAGGGCATCAATGGCTTCCAACAGCCGGGTCAGGCCCACAGCGTCTCGGATAACGCCGGCGTCGCGAGACAGGCAGCGGCGCAATTCGGAAAGTCCTTCAGCAGGCAGTTTCGGTGCCAGATAGGGGGTTTTGGGAACGCGGATTGTCGGTCCCGACACCACCGCCGCCGCCCGTCCGGCGCGGCCACCGAATACCGCCGCTTCGAGCAGGGAACTAGAGGCCAGGCGGTTAGCCCCGTGCACGCCGGTGCTGGCGCATTCGCCGGCAGCGAAAAGGCCGCCCAATGTTGCCGCGCCGTGATGGTCTGTGACGATCCCACCCATGTGGTAGTGCGCAGAGGGTGCCACGGGTATCAGCGCGATGCGCGGGTCGATTCCATGCCTTTGGCAGCCCGCGAAAAGGGCAGGGAAGGCCTGTGGGAATCGTTCGCCCAGCGCCGCTCGGCCATCCAGGTAAGCGCCACGCTTGGCGGCGCGCTCGGCGTGCACCGCCTGGGCCACGATATGGCGCGGGGCAAGTTCGCCCAGGCCGCTGTAGTGGGGCATGAAGCGTTGGCCGTCGGCATTGACCAGGGTTGCGCCCTCGCCGCGCAGAGCTTCGCTGGCCAGGGGCGCCGGATCGGCGGCGACATCCAGGCCCGTGGGATGAAATTGCACGAACTCTGGATCGCCAATGGCCGCGCCAGCTAAGGCGGCGACTCCCAGACCTTCGCCCAAGGCGGTGGAGGGATTGCTGGTCACGGCATAGAGCCCACCAAGCCCGCCCGTGGCGAGGATCACGCCTTGCGCGAGCACCGCAACAATCTCGCTGTCGCGGTCGAGCCAGACGCCGCCGACGGTCCCGTTGTCGTCCTGGATCAGACCTGTCAGGCGCGCATCTTCGAGGAACCGGATGTGGGGTGCCGTCCGCGCCGCCTCGATCACTGCAGCCAGGATCGCCTTGCCGGCACCGTCGCCGCCGACACGGGCCACCCGGGCGCGGCTATGGGCGGCTTCGAGGTTGAGCAGGAAACAGCCATCGGCATCACGGTCGAACGGTGCGCCGAGCGCCGCCAGGCTGTGGACGGCGGCGGGACCTTCTCGGGTGAGGAGTTCGACTATCGCCGGATCGCTCAGGCCGTCGCCTGCCAGCAGGGTGTCCTGCGCATGCAGGGCTGGGGCATCGTTTTCCGCGAGGGCCGCGGCCATTCCGCCCTGAGCCCAGGCCGAGGCTGCGCCGGTGCCCAGCGGGAAGGGCGAGACGACCAGCGTTGCCCGGGGGGCAGCCGCCAGGGCGGCGCAGAGCCCAGCGAGGCCCGCGCCAATAATTATCGGGCCGTCGTGACGGATCACCGTCACCAAGTCAGATCATCTCCACATCAACGTGGTGACGCGCCTTGACCAGATCATAGCGCGCGGGCTGTGTCGGCGGCGGCAGGTCGATCATCCGCTGCACCGACCGCGCGGCCCGTTCAATCAGGGTCGACTCCACCGCGACCTCGAACTGGTCGAGCAGCAGGGCGTCGCGGATGCCCTCCAGGGTGATCTTCTTCATGTGCGGGCACAGATTGCAGGGCCGCACGAACTGAGTTGCCGGTGCCTCGGCAGCCACATTGGCCGCCATCGAGCATTCGGTGATCAGGATCGCCTGTCTCGGTTTGGTGGCGATCACATGGTCACTCATCGCCGTGGTCGAGCCAGCGAAGTCGCAGGCGGCGATCACCTCTGCTGGGCATTCGGGATGGGCAAGGATCTGGGCACCGGGATAGGCCAGGCGCAGTTCGAAGATGTCCTCCGCCGTGAAGCGCTCATGCACCTCGCAGGACCCTGCCCAGGCGATGATTTTAACCTCTGTTTGACGGGCCACGTTGCGCGCCAGGAACTCATCGGGAAGCAGAATAACCCTGTCGACGCCCCATACCCGCGCCGCCCATTCCACCACCTGGACCGCATTGGCGCTGGTGCAACAGATGTCGACCTCGGCCTTCACATCGGCATTGGTGTTGACATAGGCCACGATCGGAAGGGTCGGAAAGCGCTGCCGGATCAGGGCAACGTCTGCACCCGTGATGGACGAGGCGAGGCTGCACCCGGCCTCAAGGTTGGGGATCAGCACCCGCTTCTGCGGTGACAGCACCTTGCTGGTCTCGGCCATGAATTTCACGCCCGCCTGCACAATGACCGCCGCGTCCGTGCGGGCCGCCTCGCGGGCCAGGGCGAGGCTATCGCCGACGACGTCACCCACACCGTGGAAGATTTCCGGCGTCATATAGTTGTGGGCCAGGATCACCGCGCCGCGGTCCTGAGCCAATTTGCGGATCTGGGCGATCAGTGGGGCATGCAGCCGCCACTCTAGCGGGGTGACCTCATCCTTGATGCGGTCCCAGACTGCGGCGGTCGCCCGCTCTAAAGCAGGCGTAAAGGCGAGAGGTGCGGCGTCGTCGGTCATGGCTCGATTCTTTTACTCAAAATGAGCATAACTATTACGTACATATAGCGCGACCAGCAGAAGATGCAAAGCGGTGCCCCTGAATTCTGACGGAGAGCGTTTGGGGTTTTTGCGCGAACTCCGCTAAAGACGGGCGGCAGCGACCGCTTGTGGACAGGTTCGTTTGATCCTTCGCTATCTTCCCTCGATCATGTTGACCCTCGTCGCTGCCGTCCTTCTCGCGGCCTGCGTTCCCAAGGATCAGCCTGCGGGATCGGGCGGTGCCGGCTATGGCGATCAGGCCCTCGCGTGGATCACTGCCGACATGGACCCGGCCACTCTGGCCTTGGCCCACCGCCATGATCCCCGGCCACACACGACCTACTGGGGCCGCGTGCCAGGTTGGGAGCGGATCGATTTGTCAGTCCTGCCCTCACTGGGGTTTGACAGTCCCGCCTTCGCAGATGCCCAGGCGATCAACGCCAACATCCCGATTGCCGATGTGCCCCAGCCCGCGCCGCGGTTTGTGCTGCAGGCCTTGGTGGAAGACCGCACCCGCGCCCTGCATTGCCTGAGCCAGGCGATCTATTTTGAAGCCGGCTACGAGGTTCAGGAAGGCAAGCGCGCCGTGGCGCAGGTGGTGCTGAACCGACTGCGCCACGGCGGATATCCAAAAACCGTCTGCGGCGTTGTCTATCAGGGGGCACAGCGCGCCAGCGGCTGTCAGTTCAGCTTCACCTGCGACGGTTCGCTCCACCGTCCGCCCAACCCGCTGGTCTGGGCCGATGCGCAGGGTGTGGCCCGCGCGGCCCTCAGCGACGACGTCGAAGCGGCGGTGGGGACCGCCACGCACTACCACACCAACTATGTAGCCCCCTATTGGGCGCCCACCATGGTCAAGCTGGCCAAGATCGGGGCGCATATCTTCTATCGCTGGACCGGGCCGGGCGGAGAGCCAGCGGCGCTCGATGGTCGCTATGCCGGCCAGGAGGCCAACCTCAGCGCTGCCCTGCTACAGAGCGACGATGCCCGCACGCCCGTCGCGCCGCAGCCAAAGATCATTCAACTCGACCAGGGCAACGGTGTTTTGCGCAGTTATGTTATCGGTCGGATGGCGACGATCGCTCCGGCACCCATCGAGAGCCTACTGCCCCTGCAGCCTGGTATCGGGGTTCTGACCCCAACGCGCCGCAAGCCCACGTCCGCAGAGGTTGCGGCTATCAATGCCGCCTTAGCCAAGCTGCCGCAAGCCACACCGCTAGCGCCATAGGGAGCAGGCGACGACCTGATGCTATGCTGCCGCTGGCTTTTGCGCCTTGTGGTGGTCCTGTTCGGCGATAAAGCGCACAGCCTCAAGCGCCGCCATGCAGCCCATGCCCGCCGCGGTGACCGCCTGACGGTAGACATCGTCGGTAACGTCTCCTGCCGCGTAAACGCCTTCGATGGCGGTCGAGGCGCTGCCGGCGCGGATTTTCAGATAGCCGGCCGAGTCCATCTCCAACTGGCCCTTGAACAGTTCAGAGGCGGGGGCGTGGCCAATGGCGATGAACACCCCGTCGCAGGCGACCTCGCGTGTTGCACCATCGGCCGTGGACTTCAGCCGTACGCCGGTGACGCTCATCGGATTGCTGTCGCCGATCACCTCGTCGATGGCGTGGTCCCAGATCACTTCGATCTTGGGATGGGCGAAGAGGCGTTCCTGCAGGATGCGCTCGGCGCGCAGTTCGGCGCGGCGGTGCACTAACGTAACCTTGGAGGCGAAATTGGTCAGGTAGAGCGCTTCTTCCACCGCCGTGTTGCCGCCGCCGGCTACGACCACCGCCTTGTTGCGATAGAAGAACCCGTCACAGGTGGCGCAGGCCGAGACGCCAAAGCCTTGGAACTTCGCTTCACTCTCCAGCCCCAACCACTTCGCCTGGGCCCCGGTGGCGATGATCAGGGTCTCAGCCAGCCAGACCTGACCGCTGTCGCAGACTAGTCGGAACGGCCGATTGGAGAGATCCGCCTCGATGACGATGTCCTCAACCATCTCGGCCCCAACGTGGGCCGCCTGGGCTTTCATCTGTTCCATGAGCCAAGGGCCCTGGATCACGTCCGCGAACCCAGGATAGTTCTCGACGTCTGTGGTGATGGTCAGCTGGCCGCCAGGCTGTATTCCGGCAATCATGACCGGGTTAAGCAGGGCGCGGGCCGCGTAGATAGCTGCAGTATATCCGGCGGGGCCTGATCCGACGATCAGGCAGCGGACGGAGCGAGGTTCGGGTGTGGTCGACATAGGCACTAATTTAGGGACGATTCCGTCAAAGCGCGACTGTCCGAGCCGCGGGAGTTATGAATTGCTCGGTTCATCGACGTGAAAGTGCTGTTTGCCCACGACGCGGGGCCTGTCATCGGCGGCGGCCATGTTATGCGCTGCCTTACCCTGGCGGGCGCTCTGGCCAGGCTGGGTGCAAGCTGCGCCTTCCTTGACGGGCCCGCTGTCGGGCCGTACGCCTCAGCGGCCCCTAGGAAGCGGCTCTGCACATTGTCGAGCGAGCCACGGAAGATCTTGACGTTCTGGGATTTCAAGAAGGCTGCCAGGGTATCGTCACTGGGCTGATCGCTGGTGGCCACCACCATGTCGGCGATCCGCACCGAGGCGGCGATACGTTCGATCTGAAGCTGGATCATGGCTGCGCCGGCCAAGGGCATCATCATCTTGCCGGGTAGACGGGTGGAGCTCATCCGAGCCTGAAGGATCGCCAGGATCATTCGCGTAACGCCCTAAGCGGGAGTCAGGGCTCCTCGGACCATCATGCGCGCCAGAACCTCGCTCGCCAAGCGGTCGGTTTCGGCCACGGGTGTGTAGGACCAGCCATGGAAGGCCCCACCGAACGGCCGTGCCGCGCCCTGCTGTTCTAGACTTTCATGGAAAAGGCGGAATTTCAGGCTCGATCCGTCCATCTTGAGGATGAAAACCGGTTTGCCGGTCGCGGAGGCTTCGGTGGCCATGTTGATGCTGTCTTCGGTCACTAGCACATAGTCGGCGGCGGCCAGGAAGGCGAAATAGGGGTTCTCGCCCTCGCCATCCCAGATCATGCCGGGCAGGGGGCGCAGGCGGGCGGTCATAAGCGCCTGGGCCTGGTCGGGCGTGCGGCGCGAGAAGGTCATCATCAGCGATCCGCCGTTCTGCTGGAGCGGCAGTTGGATCTCATGCGCCAAGGCGGCTGCGCGTTCGGGGCTGATGTCGAAGGCCTTGGAACGCCCGCCGATCAGGACGGCGACGCGCGGGTGGGGCAGGTCGTCGAGTTGGGCAGCGAAGCGACTGTACTCGGCTTTTAGCCGGGCTGGCGTGACGCGATGAGGGCTTCCCGTGATCGAGACAATATTGTCGCCATGCAGCCGGTCATGCCTGGGCGGTGCCACCAGGTCGAACATCTGTGGCGGCACGCGCGGATCCTGCAATTGCACCACGAAGGTCTTGCCCTTCGACCAGTGACGCAGGCGGATGGATAGGGGCAGGGTGGCCCGGCCGGCGGCGATCCAGATGTCGGGCCAGGGCCCTTCGATAGCGCTGTCTGGGTCCAACAGGCACCGTGGCCAGGGATTGGCCCACCAGGGCAGGCTGCCCGCGCGGCCCTTCCAGCGGACGCGTTTGGCCACGATCGTCGCCGGGTGCTGGCGCGCCACGGCTTCGGCCAGCCCGAGAACCTGATTTTCGATCCCGCTGCGGCCATCCGACACGGCCCATATGACCAGCGGCTGTTCCGATGCCTTGGATGCGGCCTTGGGCTTGGTCGGCTTGGACTTTGTCGAGGCCGCTGAGGCCATGGTTCAAGTCCGCCCGATTAAAGCCATTCGACCTTGGTGATCTCGTAGGCCTTGATGCCGCCGGGGGTCGTGACCTCCACCACATCGCCAACCGCCTTGCCGATCATGGCGCGCGAAAGCGGCGACGACAGCGAGATGCGGCCCGAACGAACGTCGGCTTCGTGTTCGCCGACGATCTGATAGCGGGCATCCTCCTCGGTATCCTCATCGACGAGGCTGACCGTGGCACCGAACTTCACACTGGCGCCGGACAGACGCGAGACATCGATCACCTGGGCTCGGCTGATCTTGTCTTCGATCTCGGCAATACGGCCTTCAATCCAGCCCTGACGTTCCTTGGCGGCATGATACTCGGCGTTCTCTGACAGGTCGCCATGCGCGCGCGCTTCCGAAATCGCCGCAATTACCGCCGGCCGTTCGGTCGTCTTCAAACGCTTCAATTCTTCGTCGAGGGCGCTATAGCCCTCGGCGGTCATCGGCACTTTTTCCATTGCGGATTTAGCTCGTTCGCCCTGAGGTGGGAGGATAGACCGCGGGCGCGGTCTCCCCCAGTGAAGGCCGAGGGTGAAAGAGGATAGGGGCCCAGGGCTTCAAACGCAAGCGGCGGGCTTTTTGGCCTTAAGGCGAAGCTGCTCCATCGCCCCCGGGGGAGCGCGCATCTCCCCCTAGGCGTAGGTTTGCAGGGCCCGCACTTCCAGCCCCGAGACGGGACCGGCGGTAATGGCCTGGGCCGCTGCCTGCGCCCCGGCGGCAGTGGTGTAGTAGGGGATCTTCATCATCAGGGCGGTGCGGCGGATCTCGTAGGAGTCTGCGACGGACTGTTTGCCTTCGGTGGTGTTGAGCACCAGCTGTACATCGCCGTTCTTTATCGCGTCGACGATGTGGGGCCGGCCTTCCAGCACCTTTTTGACGCGCTCGGTCTCCAGGCCCTGTTCGGCCAGGTAGGCGCAGGTGCCAGCGGTGGCCAGGATGCGGAAGCCCTTGGCCTTCAAGAGGCGCACGGCCTCGACGATGAACGGCTTGTCGGCCTCTCGTACGGAAACGAAGGCGCAGCCCGATTGCGGCAGCTCCACCCCTGCGCCGAGCTGGCTCTTGACGAAGGCGCGGGCGAAGGCCGGTGCCATGGTCTCGCCCGGGCGCATCCAGTCCAGGCCCATGACCTCGCCAGTCGAGCGCATTTCCGGGCCCAGCAGGGTATCGACACCGGCAAAGCGCGCGAACGGGAACACGGCTTCCTTGACGGCGACATGGCCGAACGGCTTTTCGACCAGACCAAAGCTGGCCAGGGTGGCACCGGCCATCACCTTGGCGGCGATCCCGGCCAGGGGCTGGCCGATGGTCTTGGCCACGAAGGGCACGGTGCGGCTGGCGCGCGGATTGACCTCAAGCACATAAATACGTGGCTGGGCTGACAGCGGTTCTTCGATGGCGAACTGCACGTTCATCAGGCCGCACACCTGCAATGCCAGGGCCATCTGGGTGGTCTGACGCTTGAGCTCCTCGATGGTTTCGGGCCGCAGCGAGAACGGCGGCAGGGAGCAGGCGCTGTCGCCCGAGTGCACCCCGGCCTCTTCGATATGTTCCATCACCCCGGCAACGAAGACGTCGGTACCGTCGCACAGGGCGTCAACGTCGACCTCCGTCGCGCGTGAGAGGTACTGGTCGATCAGCACTGGGGCATCGCCGCTGACCTGCACGGCGGTGCGGATGTAGCGTTCGAGCTGTTCGTCGTCATGGACGATCTCCATACCGCGGCCGCCCAGCACATAGGACGGGCGGATCACGATCGGATAGCCCACCTGTTTGGCGGCGGCGAAGGCTTCTTGCGCGGTGCGGGCCAGGGCGTTGATGGGCTGGGCGATTTTCAGGCTGTGCAGTAGCTGTTGGAAGCGCTCACGGTCTTCAGCCAGGTCGATGCTGTCTACGCTGGTGCCCAGTATCGGCACCCCGGCCTGTTCCAGCGGGTGGGCCAGTTTCAGCGGCGTTTGGCCGCCATACTGAACGATACAGCCCAGAAGGGTGCCGTTCTTCTGTTCGACATGGATCAGCTCCAGCACGTCTTCGGCCGTCAGTGGCTCGAAATACAGCCGGTCGGAGGTGTCGTAGTCGGTGCTGACCGTCTCGGGGTTACAGTTGACCATGATCGACTCAATGCCGACCTGATCGAGGGCGAACGCGGCGTGGCAGCAGCAGTAGTCGAATTCAATGCCCTGGCCGATCCGGTTAGGACCGCCGCCCAGGATGATGGCCTTTTTGCGCGACGAGGGCTCGGACTCGCAACTGGGGGCCTGGCCCAGCGCCCCGGTCTCATAGGTCGAATACATGTAGGGCGTGGCGGAGCGGAACTCGCCGGCGCAGGTGTCGATGCGTTTGAACACTGGGCGCACATCCAGGGCATGACGGGCCGCACGGACGGCTTCCTCGCTCGCGCCGGTCAGCTTGGCCAGGCGGGCGTCGGAGAAGCCCATGGCCTTAAGCTTACGCAGGCCCACCGCGTCGGTCGGGATGCCCGCTGCGCGCAAATGGCCTTCCATGCGCACGATCTCGGCGATCTGGCGCAGGAACCACGGCTCGTAGGAACAGGCCCCGTTGATCTCTTCAACGCTCAGGCCATGCCGGAACGCCTGGGCGATCACCCGCAGGCGGTCGGGGCTGGGATAGGCCAGGGCGCGCAATACGGCGGCGCGGCCTGTGTCGGGGTCTGCGGCGCCTTCGATCTCGATTTCGTCCAAGCCGTTGAGGCCGGTTTCCAGCCCGCGCAGCGCCTTCTGTAGGCTCTCGGCGAAGGTGCGACCGATGGCCATGACCTCGCCCACGCTCTTCATCGAGGTGGTCAGGTAGGGTTCGGCGCCCGGATATTTTTCAAAGGCGAAGCGGGGAATCTTGATGACGACATAGTCGATGCTGGGCTCGAAAGCGGCCAGGGTG
>CAISYT010000216.1 GCA_903889785.1 uncultured Caulobacterales bacterium | reverse complement strand
GTGAAACAGGGCAGTGCAGAAGACGCGGCTTTCATCATGAAGAACGCGTCCAAGGTGATCATCGTGCCGGGCTACGGCATGGCCGTCGCGCAGGCCCAGCACGCCCTGCGCGAAATGGGTGATAAGCTGAAGGAGGAAGGCGTCGAGGTGAAATACGCCATTCACCCGGTGGCAGGACGGATGCCTGGCCACATGAACGTGCTGCTCGCCGAAGCCAATGTGCCCTATGACGAGGTGTTCGAGCTGGAAGACATCAATGCCGAGTTCGCCTCGGCCGACGTGGCCTTCGTGATCGGCGCGAACGACGTAACCAACCCGGCGGCCAAGACAGATCCGCAAAGCCCAATTTACGGCATGCCGATCCTGGACGTTGAAAAGGCCGGCACAGTGCTGTTCATCAAACGCGGCATGGCGGCGGGGTACGCCGGCGTGGAGAACGAACTGTTCTTCCGCGACAACACCATGATGCTGTTCGGCGACGCCAAGAAGATGGTCGAGGGGATTCTGAAAGGGCTGTAGCGCATCGGTCCTTTCCGGGCTGCGTTTCGGCGGCGTCATACGATCGTGAAAATCGCTCACTAGGCTAACGCGATGATCCTTCGCCTGCTTTTGATTCCCCTGATCGCCGTCCTGGCCTTCATCGCCCTGGGCGGTGCCCTTAGCGCCCTTGCTGGCATCCCGCCCCTGCGCGGCCGCCTCACCGACGTCGGTGATGGACGGCGTATGCACATCATCAGCGAAGGGCCATGGCCCCACCACTGTGTTCGAGGCGGGTGCTTTGGCTTTTCGGCCGATTGGGGCGTGGTGCAACAGATGGCGACCGCACAGGGTTGGCATAGCTGCGCCTACGACCGCGCCGGCATGGGGCTTCCCGATGCTGGCGACACACCGCACGACGCCATGGCGGTCACCGCGGACCTGCACAACCTGCTGGCCCTGGCCGGCGAGACAGGGCCCTACCTCCTGGTGGGCCACTCCATGGCCGGCATTTATCTGCCGCTCTACGCCAAGCGCTGGCCGGACCAGGTGGCCGGCCTCGTGCTCTGCGACGCAACCACCCGCGTGGCGACCACAATGGGGCAGACCAGCGCCTTCATCGATCAGTTCACCAAGGCTAGCCGCATGGCCGCCCCCGCCGAGGCATCGCGTCGTGGCTATTACAAGAACGTCGAAACTGCCGACCACCGTACCCTGCTCGGCCTTAACCACGGGCGGGATATTATCGCTGGCATCGCCAAGGTGCGCGCGGCGCTCTGAAAACCCAGCAGTTAGAGCGCGGACGGCCAGTCGACCAATGGGTATCCGGCACCGGCCGAGGCGGCACCCGCAGGCCCTGAGACCGGGCCGCTCAGCCTTGTATCGACCCAGAGGCTCGGACAGAAACGCTTAGGGAAAGCCCGCGAACGAAGCCTTGGGCGCAACAAAAAAAGCCGCCGGGTTCCCCAGGCGGCTTTTTCGAACCTCGATTCGCTAAACCCTAAGGCCGAACGACCTTTTTGGGCATAGGCACCAGGCCTTCGCGCTGGGCGCGCTTGCGGGCCAGCTTACGGGCGCGGCGCACGGCCTCCGCCTGTTGACGGGCGCGCTTCTCCGAGGGCTTTTCGTAGGCCACGTGGCGTTTCATCTCGCGGAACGAGCCTTCGCGCTGCATCTTCTTCTTCAGGGCCTTAAGCGCCTGGTCGACATTGTTGTCGCGAACGAAAATCTGGACCAGGAGTCCTTCTCCATCGGATAGAATGCGAGAGCCAAGGGCCACGGGGCCTGCAGCGAACGGCGAGGAGTTAGCAGAGGCACGGGCCCTTGTCCATGCCGTGCACACCGATGCAGTTGGGTATAACGTGGTTTCCATGATCGAACGTAACGCCCTGCCCGCCCTAGACTGGGCCAACGCCCAGGAACAGACCGTTCTGGATGCTGCTGTGGTCCTAGCACCAATCCAGGGCTGGGGTGGGACCCTGGCCGTGCAGGCGGGTGCCAAGGCTGGGCTTTCACCCGCCGAAACGGCCCTGCTGCTGCCGCACGGCTCGCGCGATCTGGCCGTGCTGCTGTCGCGCCGCTGCGATACCGCCACCATGGCAGCCCTGACCAATACCGACCCCAAAACCCTAAAGGTCCGCGAGCGCGTGCGCACCGCCGCGATTGCCCGGCTGGACGCCCATCGCGAGTACGGCGAAGCTGCCCGCCGCTGTATGGGCTTTCTTACCTTGCCGTCGAACGCGGCCCTGGCCGCCCGAATTCTGTGGAAAACAGCCGACCAAATCTGGCGCTGGTCCGGTGACACGGCCACGGACGAGAATCATTATTCCAAGCGCGCCATCCTCTGCGGCGTGCTGACCGCCATGCTGGGCGGCGATCTGGTAGGCGGCCGGGCCGCCGCCATCGAACAGCTCGACGCGAGCCTGGCCAATATCATGGCATTCGAAAAGTGGAAGGCGGGGGTCAAGCCCCGCCGGTTCGTGGAACGGGCTGCGGCGGCGTTGGGCCGGATGCGATACGCGCGACCCTAGCGCATGGGTATGGCCCCGGATGGAAGTCAGGGCGCGCTAGACCGAATGCACCCGGTTGATATGACCCATCTTGCGGCCCGGGGCGGCACCATACTTGCCGTAAAGGTGTAACCGACCCTCAGGCTCGCTGGCCAGCGCCAGCCAATCATCGGCCTCGGCTCCCAGAAGGTTGATCATCTCAACGCGGCGGATCGCGTCGGTGGGACCAAGCGGCCAGCCGGCAATGGCACGAATGTGCTGCTCGAATTGGTCGACCTCGCAGCCGTCCTGGGTCCAGTGGCCGGTGTTGTGCACGCGTGGGGCCAGCTCGTTGACCAGCAGAACGCCGCCACCCACCTCGAACAGTTCGATTCCCATCACACCGACATAGTCTAGGCCGTTGAGCACCTGGTGGGCGATCCGCTCGGCATGTTCAGCGATCTGCGGCGTGATACGGGCCGGGGCGTTCGTGCGGCGTAGCACGCCATTCTCGTGATGGTTTTCACCAAGCGGATAGAGCACGATTTCACCGTCGCGCCCGCGCGCGGCAATGACCGACAGCTCACGTTCGAAGGGCGCGGCGGCTTCCAGGATACAGGCAACGCCACCCAGCGATTCAAAGGCTGCAGCGGCCTTGGCGGCATGTTCGATCCACACCTGACCCTTGCCGTCATACCCCTCGCGCCGAGTCTTGAGCAGCGCGGGCGTGCCCAGGCGGGCGGCGGCCAGTGCGGCATCCTCGGCGCTGTTGACAGCCTGGAAGGCCACAGTTGCGACCCCGGCGGCATTGAGGAAGGTCTTCTCCTCGACCCGATCCTGCGACACGGCCAGGGCGCGGCTGCCCGGCGCTATGGCGACGCCGTAAGCGGCCAGGCGCTCCAGGGTGGAGGCGGGCACATTCTCGAATTCGAAGGTGATGACCGACGCAGCCTGTGAAAGCTGCTTCAGAGCGAGCGGGTCGTCAAAGGCTCCCACGATCTGCCGGGCCGCTACGCGGCCGGCCGGTGAATCCGCTTCGGGCCCCAAGACCACGGCGTCAAAGCCCAGCCTCGCGGCGGCCAGGGCCAGCATTCGACCCAGCTGGCCGCCGCCGAGAATGCCTATGGCGCTACGCGGCGGCAGAGGGAAAGGGGTCAAGGCGTTCAATCCTGCACCGACTCGGACACAGCCGCGGTCTGGACTGCACGCAGGTAGGTCAGGCGGTCAGTTAGATCAGGATCGGCAAGGGCCAGGATCTGCGCCGCCAGCAGGCCGGCATTCTTGGCGCCGGCCTCGCCTACGGCCAGGGTTCCCACTGGAATGCCACCCGGCATCTGGGCGATCGAGAGCAGGCTATCGAGCCCGTCGAGCTGTTTGGAGCGGATCGGCACGCCCAGCACAGGCAGAATGGTCATGGAGGCCACCATGCCCGGCAGGTGCGCCGCGCC
>CAISYT010000215.1 GCA_903889785.1 uncultured Caulobacterales bacterium | reverse complement strand
TGCTTTTTTGCAGACGGCTTTGATACAGCGGCCTGGCGTCGCCACTACAACGGCGTACGCCCTCACAGTTCTCTCAACTACCGACCGCCGGCGCCTGAATCCTTTGTCCCACGCAGCGGCGGCATCGTGCCATGGGCGAGCACGCCAGCTGTTGAGGGCGCGCGCTCGCCTACCCCAACCATGGCGTCAGCAAACGCCATGCACTAACATTGAAACTGGATCACCCATCGGGGGCGGGCCAGGCGGCAGACCACACCATGACCTTGGCCGACGGCGCGCCTCTGCTGGCGCTCGACATGTATGAGCACGCCTACCACATCGACTACGGTGCCAAGGCGGCGGCCTATGTCGATGCCTTCATGAAGGCCTTCACCTGGAACCACGCCAATACGGAGTTCCGGCGCGTGACGGCCGCATGAAGGACGGCGTGGCGGACCCTATCGTTACCGTGCCAGGTCTGCGAGAGGCCTCCGGGCTGTGGCTGAAGGTCGGGCTGATCTCGTTCGGCGGCCCGGCCGGACAGATCGCGATCCTGCACGAGGAACTGGTCGAACGCCGCCGCTGGGTGAGCGAGCGCAGCTTCCTGACTGCGCTTAACTTCTGCATGCTGCTCCCCGGCCCTGAGGCCCAGCAGCTAGCAACCTATCTTGGGCTAAAGCTGCACGGCGTGCGCGGCGCCCTGGTCGCTGGCGGCCTATTCATCCTGCCGGGTGCGGCCCTATTGTTTGTCCTGGCCTGGCTGGCTGCGGCGCACGGCGACTGGCCGCCGTTGCAGGCGGCGTTCAAGGGCATGCTGCCTATTGTCGTCGCCATTGTCGTCAGCGCCGTCTGGCGGATCGGAAAGAAGACGGTGAAGACCCCGCTGGCGCTGGCCTTGGCGGGCGCGTCCTTCGTTGCGCTGGGCTTCCTGGGGATTGGCTTTCCCTGGATTATCGCCGCCGCGATTCTGACCGGCCTGCTGGCGGACAGGGCTGGCATGCGCCTTGGCGGGGCTGGGCAGGCGCTCGCCGAGCCTGTACTGGGTCGCCCGCTGAGCCCGGCCCGTGAGTTCGCCCGCGTCGCCGCCTACACCCTTGGGTTCAGCCTGCTCTGGATCGGTCCCGTCATCCTGGCGCTGCTGATCGGCGGCCAGCGGCCTTTCGCCGACATCGCTACCTTCTTCACCAAGGCCGCCTTCGTCACCTTCGGCGGTGCCTATGCCGTTCTGCCGTTCGTGTCTCAGGGCGCGGTGGCCCACTATGGCTGGCTATCTCGCCCTGAGATGCTCCATGGCCTGGCACTGGCGGAGACCACGCCGGGGCCGCTGATCCTGGTGACACAATATGTCGGGTTCTTTGCCGGCTGGAACGCCGCCCTGGCTGGAGAAGCGGGGCGGCTGACGCCACTGGCCGCCGCCGCCCTGGCCGCCGCCCTGACCACTTGGGTGACCTTCCTGCCTTGTTTCTACTTCGTGCTGGTTGGCGCGCCCTGGGTCGAACGGCTGGCTGCGAACAGGCGGGCGTATGCGGCGCTGTCCGGGGTCATGGCCGCCGTGGTCGGGGTGATTGCCACTTTGGCCCTCGTCATCGCCAAGGAGGCCTTCCTGCCCGCTGGTAAGGTCGATGCCTGGGCTATCGCCGTCGCCTTGGCCGCTTTGGTAGCCGCGATGCGCTTCAAGATCAGTCCAGTGTGGCTCGTCGCCGCCAGCGCGGCCTTGGGAATAGGGAGGAGCCTGCTTGGCTGACCCGTTGCCGCCTTGGGAGTGAAGGCCGAGTGGGCGTTAGAGTTGTGATTTTATCTCGACGCCCTTCCAGAACGCCACCCTGCCTGCGATTTGGCTCGCCGCAGTTTTCGGTTCTGAGTAGTACCAGGCGGCATCGGAGTTGATCTTGTCAGCTACGACGATCGAGTAATAGCTGGCCGTTCCCTTCCACGGGCATACCGTTTGGGTGTCGCTTTTGCGGAAGAATTCCTGCCTTAAAGC
>CAISYT010000214.1 GCA_903889785.1 uncultured Caulobacterales bacterium | reverse complement strand
CGGACGCTGGCGCGTGGAGCTCATCAGCCGACTGCAGGCGACTGCGCCAGCGGGTTATAGCCTGGTGCTGCAGGGCGCTGGCGAACTGGGGAAGTCTCGCGTTTCTACACGCGAGGCCGCCGTGTTGCGGTGGGATGCTGATCGCCGGACGGCGCGGCTGCGTCTGCTGATCGGGCAAGGCACGGCCGACTTTGACATTAGCCAGCAGGGCGACGCCCTAAGCCTCGACGCAGCCCTTAGCGGGACTGATCTTTCGGCGTTTGATCAGGATCTTGCTGGCGGCGTAGACGCCCGAATCTCGGCTCGAGGCAAGGGCAGTGAATTGACCGGAACCCTGGACGTCACGCTGAAGGGTGCGCGTGAGCGCGGTGCGGCGGCGGCAAAGTCACTCGACGGTCAGATCAAGGCCACCCTCGGAGGCGGACTTCTGAAGATTTCTGGCGCTGCCGGCACGCCGCAAGGCTTGAAAGCCAGTGGCCAGTTCAGCGCGCCCACCGTCGCATCGGTCCGACCGTTGAGCCTGGCTATAGACCGGACCAAGCCGATGGCTGGCCAGTTCGATGCTTCGGGGGAGGTGCAGCCACTCTGGGACTTGTTTATCGGAGGTGAGCGGTCGCTTAGCGGACGAGCAGACATCTCAGCGGCGGTTGGCGGTAGTCTGGCTGAGCCGCAGGTGACTGGCCGTGGCTCGCTGGAAGGCGGCGTTTTCGAGGACGGCGGCAGCGGCCTTAAACTGCAGAATGTCCTGTTGCGCATGGCGTTGAGCCAGACGGGTGTTGATCTCAAGGATGCCTCAGGCGACGACGGTGCCGGTGGGCGCATCGCGGCTGCCGGACGGTTCGACTTGCGGCGCGGGGCGGAGAGCGACCTAAGGCTGGACCTTAAGGGCTTTCGCGTTATCGACAATAGTCTGGGCAAGGCTACAGCCAGCGGTCAGACACTACTCAGCCGGGCTGCTGACGGACGGATGAAATTGGCCGGTGCCATCACAATAGATCGGGCAGACCTGGCGGCCTCGACACCGAACCCGACTGGTGTGGCGACGCTTGATGTGATCGAGCGAAACCGCCCGCCGGATTTGGAACCGGACCTGATCCGACCGCCCCCGCAAGGCCCAGGTATGGCGTTCGATTTGGCCTTGAATGCGCCCCGGCGTGTTTTCGTCAAAGGTCGTGGCCTGGATGTTGAGATGTCGCTCGATGCTCACCTGACGGGCAATTCCAACGCCCCGATCCTGGCTGGGGCCGCGCGGGTCGTCCGTGGACAATACGATTTCGCCGGCAAAAGGTTCGAATTTGACGATCGCGGCGTGGTCTATCTGGCCGCCCAGCCCGACTTGATCCGTCTAGCCTTGACTGCCGTCCGCGATGATCCAGCCCTGACTGCAACCGTCAATATCAAAGGTACGGCGGCGCGGCCTGAGATTACCCTGACGTCCTCACCATCACTGCCCAATGACGAGGTGCTGAGCCAGGTGCTGTTTGGAGCCTCAGCGGCTCAGTTGTCGCCGCTGGAGGCCGCGCAGCTTGCCTCTGCCCTTGCGGCGCTGTCCGGCGGCGGCGGTTTCGATGTCATTGGCAACCTGCGCAGTTTTGCCAGGCTTGACCGTCTAGCCTTTGCTGGCGATGCCGCAGGCGGGACGACCATTGCGGGCGGAAAGTACGTTACAGACGATGTTTATCTGGAAGTTATCGGTGGCGGCCGCGAAGGGCCTGCGGCGCAGGTGGAATGGCGGGTGAAGCGCAATCTATCGCTGGTGTCTCGTTTCTCTGCATCGCGCGACGGCATGATGTCTGTGCGCTGGCGGCGGGACTATTAGGAGCGATCAATAAATACTACACCCTGGCAGGCATGGGCAGACACTTGGTGCCGTCAAGGTGATCATTCGACCGAAGCCAGCAGCGACTTGCTCGAACGCGACTCCTAATCGTCAAATCGGACGCCGTGAAAAGCTCTGCTCTTAGTGACTAACCCTTGGCCGGATGCGGTAGGTACCGCGGTCGAAGCTCTCGAAGATCAGCGCGGCCTGCGGATGACCGACAGGCTCGCCGGTATCGTCGGGCAGAAGGTTCTGTTCGGAGACATAGGCCACATAGGTGCTGTCGCCATTCTCGGCCAGTAGGTGGTAAAATGGCTGATCCTTGCGCGGTCGCATATCCTCGGGGATGGCTTGCCACCACTCCTCGGAATTGGCGAATTGCGGATCGACGTCGAAGATCACGCCGCGGAAAGGAAAAATCCGGTGCTTGACCACTTGGCCGATCGCAAACTTGGCGAGCAATGTGTCCATGACTCAAATCGTATCGAAAACAAGCTGACCTGGAGGTGAAGGCAACGGCACCTGGGTCGTAAGCCCTCGTCTATCGCCCAGCGAACGGTCTTGCTATGGTGTTCCTCAATGAGGCGTCGTCCTAGGCGTCTGCGAGACACAAGGTTTGTCTGACCATGTCGGAGGCGCCCAGCCTCGGCGGCCGCGTTGCGGATCGCCGGCGGCGCCCGTTCGAGCCGTCAGTTTATGCGGCGCTCGATCTGGGTACGAACAATTGTCGGCTGTTGATTGCCACCCCTTCGCCGGGCGGATTTCGCGTGGTCGAGGCATACAGCCGGATTGTTCGCCTCGGTGAGGGGATGAGCCAAACCGGCAAACTTACCGAGCCTGCCATGGCCCGGGCCATGGCAGCGCTGAAAATCTGCGCCGAGAAGATTCGTCGTCGTCGCGCTGTTCGGGTGCGGGCAATCGCGACCCAAGCCTGCCGAGGCGCACGTAACGGTGCCGCCTTCGTCGAGCAGGTTGCGATTGAAACCGGCCTTAAGCTGCAGATCATCAGCACCCAGGAAGAGGCACGGCTGTCGGTAGCCGGTTGCCAGACCCTACTCGACCAAAACTCTGACGCCGCATTGGTGATGGATGTCGGCGGCGGTTCAACCGAGCTTTCCTGGGTTGATCTACGCGGCCTGGAGTTAGGCGGCGATGACAAGGGTATACACGGTGCCACGCCGTGCCTCCCGCCCTGGCGAATCCCGATCCACGCCTGGCTCTCCATTCCGGTCGGAATGGTCACCCTGGCGGAACGGTATCCGGAGGGCGCGCGCGCCACGCATGCCTGGTTCCGGGCCATGATTGACGATGTGAAGGTTCGCGTTGCCGCTTTCGACCGCGCCGACGCCATGCGTG
>CAISYT010000213.1 GCA_903889785.1 uncultured Caulobacterales bacterium | reverse complement strand
TTGGCTCCTCGGCACCCTTCACCGCATAAATTGAGTAGGCAGGGGCCTACTGATCGGCAACAATGAAGTGCGCGACGGGCGTTTGCCGGGCAGAATACCCCCAGAGGGGTCACGATTGGACGCGAAAAGCGGGTCGCAATTGGAAGCGAATTGACACCCAGAAGCCGGTTGAGTGCATGAAGCGCCCGATTGAGAACAATTCCAGCCCAGGCCAGGCGGTCTATGAGCCGTTTTCAGGCTCAGGCACCACCATCATTGCCGGGGAAATGACCGGCCGCTCGATCCACGCGATCGAGCTGAACCCGACCTATGTCGATGTCACGATCAAGCGCTGGCAGGACTTCACCGGCAAGACCGTCACGCTCGAGGGCGATGGCAGGACATTTGCCGAGATCGCCGGAATGCGGGCCGGCACTGAAGTTGAAGCTGCCTGAGCGTCTCAGGCGGCGACAAGAACCTTATCGACGACGATGTCGTCGGCGCGGGCTCTAGCCTGCGCCATGTCATAAGTCGTCTGCATGCGCATCAGCGTATCGGCCTTGACGCCAAAAGCCTTCTCGAACCGGATCGCCATATCCGCCGAAAGAGCGGTGTGGCCATTGAACAGGTTGCTGAGCGTCTGGCGGGTCACGTGGAAGCAGGCCGACAGGCGGTTGATGCTCACACCATGAGGATCGACGACTTCGCTCTTCAGCCAGTCACCGGGATGAACCGCAAGCGAGGGGTGCATGGTCATAGCCATCAGTGATAATCCTCCAGGTCCAGGTCGGCGATTGTCGCTTCATCGATCTTGATGAAGGTCAGGCGCCAGTTCTTCGTCACTGTCATCGCCCAGCGCCCGGCCTTGTCGCCAACCAGCTCGTGCAGCCCGTAATTGGGCGGCACGGCCAGTTCGTCGAAACTGCCTGCGGCATCGATGAATGCCAGCATCTTACGGATACGAGCAGCGTCACCCACCAGGCCTTTTGCGTTACCGGTCTCGAAAAACCGTCGCAGCCCTTTGTGGTTGATGCTGTCGATATCCATAGCGCGTTATGTCAAACGCTGCCTTACATGTCAAACGATGTTTGACGCGGCGAACGATGCCAAGGCCCAGGAAATCAGCCATGAAACCCGGGACCAAACCCAAGCCGACCCATCTGATGTTGATTGTCATTGAGAGTTGACCCGGTATTGTCATTGAGAAGTGACCCGGTTGGAAGGGTGTTTCCCGCGTTGCGGGGTGTGGGTCAAGTGGTGGCTTTTTCCTTCCGTGTTTGGGGGACAGCAGCGCTGGCCCTGAACCGGAAGCTATCGTTTCCGGTCTCGAGGATGTGGCAGTGATGGGTAGGGCGATCGAGCAGCGCGGTTGTCATCTTGGCATCGCCGAACACGCCAGACCACTCGCTGAAGCTGAGGTTGGTGGTGATGACCACGCTGGTCTGTTCGTAGAGCTGCTGAGCAAGTGGAACAGCAGGGCGCCGCCTGACGGGCTAGAGCGACGTTTGCCCTAGAACGTCCGGGTCACTTGAAGGCGTAGCTCCCGGCCGGGGTTGATAAGGCCGGTGATGTCTCCCGCTGCGCCCAACGGCTTGCTGCCCAATCCGGTGGCATAGATTTCATTCGTCAGATTGGTCCCGATCAGCGCGACCTCCCAGCCACCGTCATGCTCATACAGCCGGATCGCAGCATTCAGGATGGTATGGGCCAGCAGGTCGGTGTTGGGCTGGCGGTTGTGGACCGGTTCCTAAAGTGAGCTTCGTCACCCGGGTTGGTGATCTTGGCTGCGGCGTGGGCTACTACAAACAAACCGAGCCACTTCTACCAAGACTCGCGCAGGCACTGTCAAAGCAACTGATTATCAATCCTTTCCTGACGGCCCTCCACATCGAAAAGCCGAGCGAAATCAGTCAGGGTGTTTGCTCCGACCGTAGCTAGAGTAAGGTATTCGCATTCGGCTTGACACTGCCGACACGTGCGTGGTTCATCGAGGATATTCGGCAGCCAGCCCCCAGCCCCCAGCGCCAAGCTGACCAGCTTTAATGAACCACTAACGCGTCCGCCACGACCTTGGTGGAGGGCAACCTCACCAAACCGAAAAAGGCCCCATGCAACACGCAAAGAGACGCGGCCCTTACCCCCTCTGGCTCGCCGCGGCAATCGTGCTTACGGGCGGGCTCCTGCAGCCCGCTTGGGCGGGAACCTTCACTATAAAGAAGGTCGTCGTCGTACCGGCCGGGGCCGTCATCCCCGCCAGTTTCACCTTGCAGTTGACCTGCGCGGCGGGGTCGACCAACCAGACCTACACCGTCGCCCCAGGAGCGACCTTGTCCATCCCAGGTTTGGTCGTGGCCAACAAGGTCTGCAAACTCTTCGAACCCACGACGCCGCCACCTGTGGCTAACGTCCCGGGCTGCGGTGGCGGTAGCGCTTCCTGGGAGCCGCACCTTGCGTCCGCGGCGAGCAACATGGGCTTCCTGTCGGACGGGCAAGCACACCTGGAATTCACCAATCGCCTGGTTTGCGATCCCGGCCGGCTCGCGGTGACGAAGTTCGTTTTCAACAACCTCGGCGCCCAAGTTCCACCCAGCTTCGCGATGAGCGTGACCTGCACGTCCCCCGCCAATCCCGCGACCATGACTATCAGCGTCGGCGCGAACGCCGTCGCGCAGACCCCGCCGATCGCGTCAGGCAGCCTGTGCAGCGTCGTCGAGCCGCCGCAGCCGTCGGTTGGGCACGTACCCGGATGCGGCGGAGGCTCAGCCTCCTGGACCACCACCTACAGCACCACGACCGCCGTACCGATTTACAGCGGCCAGACCGCCGCGATCAGCGTCAGCAACCAGCTCGACTGCGACGCCAAGCCGACTGGGGGCCACCTGACTCTCCGCAAGGTGGTGGTCAACACCCTGGGGGCGGCGGGACCGCCAACTTTCCCAATCACCGCCCATTGCGGGATGCTGAACCAGACCGTCAATGTGCCTGCCAACGGCGGCGTGTCGCTTTCCACCGTCATTCCTGCCGGGCGTGTCTGCTCGGTTACCGAGCCGCAGCCGGCATCGATCGCCAATGTCAGGGCCTGCCGCGGGGCCAACGCCTCCTGGAGCGTGGTCTATTCGGCGCCAGTGACCATGACGGGGGGGCGGCAATCCGACCCTCACCGTCACCAACACCCTCACCCGAATGATTCATCAGCCGGGCTATTCCGGGTCGGCGAACGTAGCTTAACCTACTGATTTGGTGTAGAGAATAGGTGCTTAGACCACTCTCGAACACCGGACAGAAAGTGCCACGCCCGCCATGGTCGACGATAGCGTTGCAGGTGTTGGATTCCCAGCTATTTGCCGCAAGAAAGTGACCGCGGCGTTCGATGGCGGGCGGCTGACATCGGACGGTGGCGTGCTGTTGCTG
>CAISYT010000212.1 GCA_903889785.1 uncultured Caulobacterales bacterium | reverse complement strand
CTGGCCCCCTCCCCCAAACCCAACATTGACCGGGCCTCGGCCAAACTCATGCGAGCGGACGACGGTGAGGATGCAGTGGCGGTAGAGCGTGCGCCACGGCGGCGAGCGGCCAGGGCCATACCGAGGCCTGTGATCAACAAGGGCACACCCCCGATCCAGGCACCGCGGACAAGCAATAGCGTGCCCCCCACCACGACCGCCAGGGCGATCATGCCCCCGACAATGCGCCACTTGCCTGATGAACTGGCCTTTTTCGAAGCCGACGCGCCACGGCCCAGCCAGACCAGGAAGGCAAGCACAGCGGCAGCAATAAGGAGATCGATCATGCGCCGCTACTGAGCGGCGAGCAGGTCTTCGCCGGAATAGTCCGCCAGGCCCAGACCATGCATCAGAGCACGCAGTTCCTGCCGCGCGGCCAAATGGCTGAGCGACACGGCGACTGGCCGCACCTTGGTTGAAAGATCGGCAACCGTCAAACCGAAGGGGAACAGTTCACGGTATATCACCCGGTCACGTAGGCCCGATGCGATGGAAAAGCCAGCGCGGCGCGACAGGGCGATCAAACGCTCTTCCAGCCGCCGCCGGTTGCGTGCCTCCGCCGGGGCGAGGCGATTTCGCAGCACCACCCAGTCGACCGACTGCCGGCTGAACGCCGCCTTGGCCTTGCGCGCCTCCCAGACGGTCAGGGCGTAGAGGCTCGGCCGGATCAGATCCAGGTTGACCGGATCGACAACACCCAACATGTCGAAATCGACGAAGCTGTCGTTCATTGGCGTGACGATCAGATCGGCGCGCCCATGGGCAGCAACCGAGAGTGGGGTGTGGCCGCCAGGGGTGTCTATGATCAGAAAATCCGCAGCGGAACCAGCCGCGTAGGCGGTCTCAAAACGCGCCAGTTGATCGGCAGACGGGGCCTCGGCCAGGGCAATGGGATCATCCGCCAAGCCGTATTCCTCGACCTGTGGCAACACCACAGCATTGGCTGTGGTCCAGGCATGCCGATGCTCAAAGAAGTGCGCGGTCGAGCGCTGACGCAGGTCGAGATCGATCACCGCGACCCGGGCCCCGCCATGCAACAGAGCCGTTGCGAGGTGAACCGCGATGGTGGACTTGCCCGCCCCGCCCTTCTCGTTGCCTATGACAATGACCCGCGCCATCTGTCTCTCCCGAATCAATCCCCACCACGACACGCCCGGAGGCCTAGCCGGTCAACGCAACGGGATGATCCGTCCACAGCTTCGGGGATGAACAAGAAGGAACACTTGAGTTGCTGCGCCTCAAGGCGCTGGGACTACCAAGCACCCAGTTCGCGAAGTTTCAGCGCCAGATCGGTCGGCAGGTCATCATCCTGGCCAGGCGTTAAGTCCGCCGGGGCATCGGCAGCAGTCAGGTAGCGCCAGCCTTGGAAGGCCCGCCGCGGCGTTGGAACTGTGCGATGCACCGTCTCGTCGAGGGTGATCTCACAGCGGACAGCCACGCCCTCCCCCACCGTTTTGACGGCAAGGATTCGCTGACGACACAGGATCGCGCCCTTGAAGACACGGTAGAGTGAGCCGCCATCGATGAGTTCGTCCGCCCGCTTGGGCGTCTGACGGGTGCGAAGGAGCCAGGGACCCGCCTGACCGACCCGCCAGGCTAGCAGATCATCAATGGAGGCAACTCCCACCAACAGCTTGATCAAGTGTAATGCGCCTGACATCGGGCTTCGATAGCCTGAGTGGCCGACCACCGGAAGAGCCGTGGTTTCGACTCAGGGGTCGGTTTAAGGTGCCGAACTGTGGGGACACTGCCCAATCATGTGGCCGACACGGCCCTGGCTCGCCTCTTCGCAAAGCAGCGGAGGGAGGGCGCGGCCACATGGTTCTCGCTTCCGGGCGGATCGCACCTGTTCACGGCGGGGGAAACCGCCGACCAACTTTACTTCCTCAGAGCGGGTCGCCTGGGCGCTTTCCTTCGTGAAGACGGGCAAGAACGGCAGTTTTTAGGGATCATCCGGCCGGGCGAGGCCGCGGGGGAAATGGCCCTAATCGTCGGAGCACCACATAGCGCCAACGTGATGGCGCTGCGCGATTCTGAGATCATGGCCCTGCCGCGCGCTGCGGTGTTCGCCGCCGCCGATCAAGACCCGCATATCATGACCGAACTGGCGCAGATGATGATCGCGCGCCTGCGCCAGGCCGCGGCCGGACACAGCCCGATGGGTGATCCTGCGGCATATGGCTTCATCGCCGCCGACGCCGGGCCGCTGGTGCGACCGCTGGTGGAGCGACTGGCTGGGATCGTGGAGACCTTGGGCTACACAGTCATCGTCGCAGGCAGTGAAGCCCTGATGGCCCCGACGGCATGGTTTTCGAGCATCGAGACAGACCACGACTTCGTTTTCTACGTCGCTGAACATGGTCAGGACGGCTGGAGCCATGTGGTCGGCCGACAGGTGGACCATT